>JAPLLF010000621.1 GCA_026387715.1 Pseudomonadota bacterium | reverse complement strand
GCCGCGTGATCCGCGTCGTGGACGGGACCCAGCGCGACGCCCTCCCGGAGCGCGCGCGGGCGCAGCTCGCGTTCGTCGGCGGCCGCACGATCCCGAGGATCGAGACCGAGGAGCTCTACCTGCTCGACGTCCAGGCCGTCGCGCGCTTGCCCGACGAGCCCGGCGCCGACGATCCGCTCTACCTCTACGGCATGCTCCGCGGCCCGTACCCCGCCGCGCTCGACGCGGGCGTCGCGGCGCTCGAGGGGCAACTCGCGACCACGCGCGGCGCTCTCCTGCACGGGCTCGCGCTCGGCACCGCCGCCGCGTTCCACGCCGAGCGCGGCGCGAGCGGCACGCGCTGCGTGCACGCCGTCCTCCCCGGTGGCCGCCGCTACGGCGCGACGGCTCCCGTCGTGCTCGCGTTCCCGCTCGTGCCGATGGGCGAGGACGCGACGAACGAGCTCGTCGCGGCGCAGCTGTTCCACGACGTGATCGGGGCCCTGCGCACGGATCTGAACGACGACCTCGGCCGCGATCCGGTGCCGGTCCCGAGTCGCGCGCGCTACGAGCGCGAGCTCGAGGCGGCCGGCTGGACGATCGAGGGCGCGCACGCGGTGCGCCGCGCGGGTGGTCGGATCGCGTCGCTGTTCACGCCGGCGACGAAGCAGCAGCTCCCGCGCGAGGCGGATGTCGACGGCTTCGCGGCGCTCGCGATGACGCAGGTCGCGCGGCTCCCTGGCTGGCCGACGGCCGAGGTCGCGCGGCTGCGCACCCAGCTGCTGCTCGACCGTCCCTTCACCCCCACGCGGACACCACCGCCGTTGCCCCCCTCTCCACGCCCCACCCCATCGGCGCCGAAGAAGCAGCGCAAGGCCGACGGCTGGATCAAGGTGCAGGTCGATGCGCACACCGCGCCGGACCGTCCGCCCCCACAGGTGACGGTGCCCGGCCGCGTCCACGACGAGGAGGCCGTCGCGAGCTGGATGTACAACCTGATCACCGGCGGCGGCGAGCCGAGCGAAGGCGAGAAGAAGTAGGCGAAGCCTACGAGTCCGGATTTCGCCGGTGAATGGTGAGCGAAGCGAACAAGTAGCTACGCCGGCTGCTCGAACGACGGCGGCGGCTCGTCCGCCGTCGCCCGCGCCCGCTCCGCGTTTCCTGCGTAGATGGCGCGTCGCTTGGCGTCGGTCTCGCGATCCGCCGCGCGCTCCCACAGCTGGCCCGCCTCGCGCCACGCCAGCGCGTAGCTCGACGCGTCCTGCGCCATCTGCGCCTTGGCCTCGGCGGCCTCGGCCTTCGCGACGTGGGGGTTCTTGCCGAAGGCCATCGATCGACTCGGTCTCTAGAACTTGTAGGTGAGGCCGACGCGCGCGTAGAGGTTGAAGTCGGTCTCGAACATCGAGTGCGCGAACCGGTTGGTGAACAGCGCGCGCTCGCTCTGGAACGGCGCGCCCTCGAGGATGCCGAACACGCTCGTGGTGTCCGCGAACGCGAACTCGGCGATCGCGCTCGCCATCAGCCGGATGCCGCTGTCGCGATCGAACACGTCGGTGGGCTTCTCCCAGCCGGTGAGGCGCTTGATCTTCGCGAACTCGACCGGATCCCGGGTCGCCAGCGTGCCGTCCTTGAAGTCGCTGCAGATCCCCAGCGGCGTGCCGCCGAAGCCGTTGTTGGCGTCCTCACCGGGCTGTGCCTCCGCGGGGCAGTGACGATCGCTCCAGATGTCGACGTACATCCGGCCGGTGATCGTGACGTGCGACAGCGCGGTCAGCGAGCCGAGCAGGCCGACGTCCCAGGTCACGCCGTTGCGGCCGGTGTTGTCGAGCAGCTTGGCCCCCCAGTAGAGCTGCGTGAACGCGCCGGCCGAGAACGGCTCGGCGTCGACGAACATCGCGCGGACGCCGAGGCCGAGCTCGCTGCGGGCGAGCATCGTGCGCACCGACACGTTGGCGTCGAAGCCGAACTTGCCGGCGAGCTTGCCGGCGCCGACCGTGACGCGACCGTCGAAGTAGTACGGGTAGCCGATGCTGGCGTCGACCGTCGAGCGGCCGCGACCGAGCGTGCGCGCGCCGTACGACGACAGGCTGCGCACGTCGCGCGCGGTCTCGGCCTCCGACGGCCCCGCGGTCACCATCTGGCGCGACAGCACCTCGGTCTTGCCGCCCTCGATCGCGAGCGTCTGCTCCCACGGCTGGTAGCCGCCGAGCTCGAGCCGGATCACCGTCTCGCCGACCTCGACCTCCTTGTCGAGCGGGGTCTGCCCGGCCGGCAGGCCGTTGACCATCACCGTCGCGCCCGCGGGCGTCGACAGGATGCGCAGGCGCCCGACCGCCTTGAGCTCGGCCTGCACGGTCACCGCCCCGCCGGCCTCGATCTTCACCTTCGCCTCGAAGTCCTTGTAGCCGAGCAGGCGGACGACCACGGTGTGGTCACCCGACGAGATCTTCTTGTCGTAGGGCACCTTGCCGACCGCCGCGCCGTCGACGAACACGGCCGCCTCGGGGACCATCGACACGACCTTGAGCGTGCCCTGATCGGCCGCGACCTCGCTGTTGAGATCGAACTTCTCGATCGTCGAGCCACCCGCGGCGACGGTGACGGTCTTCTCGCCGGTCTTGAAGCCCTCGGCCTTGACCTGGATGATGTGGGGGCCGGCCTTGACGTCCTTGATGTCGACGGGCGTCGGGCCCATGTCGGTGCCGTCGATGTACGCGTGCGCCTTCGGCGTGTCGCTGATCACGCGGATCACGCCGGTGCCGCCGTTCATCGAGGCGGCGAGCTCGGCCGAGACCTTGATCTGCTCGTTCGCCTTGACCTGCACGGTCTGGCGCCACGGCAGCGCCGGCGCCTTCTTCACCTCGATGACGTGGATGCCCTCGATCACGTTCGAGATCAGCGTCGGCGTCACGTCGGGGTGCTTGTTGCCGTCGATCGAGACCTCGGCGCCTTTGACGTCGGCGTCGACGAGGATCGAGCCGTACTTCGGCTTGTTGTCCTTCATCACCGGCGCGATCGTCTGGATCTGGTCGTTGGCGAGCTCGACCCACTGCGAGACGGGATCGAAGCCGTCCTTCTTGATCTCGAGCAGGTGGCGCCCCGGGGTCGTCACGACCTCGACGGGCACGACGCCCTTGGGCTGACCGTCGAGGAACACGGCCGCGCCGGCGACGCTCTTGTCCATCGCCTGGATGTCGATCTTCGGCGGGTTCGGCAGCCGCACGAGCGGCGCGAACAGGTCCTGCTGGGCGCGGACCTTGGCGACCTTGAAGACCTTGGCGTACGGCTCGTAGCCGGGCGCCTCGATCGTGATCGTCCACTCACCGGCGTTGAGGTTGCCCGTCCACGGCGTGGTGCCGACGGTGCAATTCGGCTTGTCCTTGTTCGTGTAGACGATCGCACCAGGCGGCGCGGAGTCGATCTTCACCTTGTACTTGGCGCCCTTGGTGGCCGTGCAATCCGCCGCCGCAGTGCGAAGCGAGACCAGGGCGAACAACAGCGTCAGCGGCAGCAGCCACCACGCGACAGACGAACGAGAGACTCTCATCGAGCGCGAAGGTAACCCGACGCGAGCGCCGCGAGCAACGCACAGCCTGCCGCGACGCGATACACCGCAAAACCGACCAGCTGGTGTGATCCGATCCACTTGATGAACCACGCGATCGACGCGTAGCCGACGACCGCCGCCACGCCGATGCCGACGGCCAGCGCCGGGATCGCCTGGGTCCCGAGCGACGACCACGCGCTGCGTGCTTGCAGGATGCCCGCCCCGGCTACGTCTCGATGTGTGACTTGAACACGAGCCCGAGCACGACGATCGGGATCGATCCGAGGACGATCAGCCACGGCAGGCGCGCCTCGGGGCCGAGCGGGTCGCGCACGATCGCGAGCGGGAACGCGACCAGATCCTTCGCGAAGTACGCGATCACCGCGGCGAGCGTGCCGAGCTGGATCACCGCGGTGTACGCCGCGCCGACGTCGGGTTGCCCCGTGAGGCTCGACGCGATGCGCAGATGTGCCGTCGACGAAACCGGCAAGAACTCGGTCAGGCCTTGCACCAGGCCGAGAAAGCCGGCAAACCACAACGGCATTGCGCTACACGCTATCATCGTTGACGGCGATCGTCCTCGTCGGCTGCCCGGGTCCGCGACCTCCGACGGTCGATCACCCCGCTCCGGGTGGGTCAACGCGCCCCGTGGCGCAGCCGCCCCCGATCACACCCACGACCCCGACCGAAGGCGAGTGCGCGGCGCTGATCGCCCACGCGGTGGAGCTGGGCGTGATTGCGCGCACGCCCGACCAGGTACCGACCCCGGACGAGCTCGTGACGATCCGCACGGAGCTCGATGCGGCGCTACGCCCCGGGTGTCGCGCGCTCACACGCCTCCAGTACGCGTGCGCGATGGCCGCCACGGCGACCGACGCGCTCGTCGCGTGTGATCTACTTCACGCCGAGTAGCTCGACCTCGAAGCACAGGGTCGCGTTGCCAGGGATGAGCCCGTTGCCGACGCCCTTGGCGCCGTACCCGAGCGCGGGCGGGATGAGCAACGTGCGCTTGCCCCCGACCTTCATCGACGCGACGCCCTCGTCCCAGCCGCCGATGACCTGGCGCACGCCGATCGCGAACGTGAACGGCTCGTTGCGGTCGTGCGAGCTGTCGAACTTCTTGCCCTTCGCGTTGTCGGTCCAGAGCCAGCCCGTGTAGTGCATGACGCAGGTCTGCCCCTTGACGGGGGACGCGCCGGTGCCGACGACGGTGTCTTCGAACTGGAGGCCGGAGGCTGTGGTGTTCATCGGCGCATCCTAACCAACCCCGGACCGGAGAGGAATCCCCCAGACTTCCGTCGCTACCGAAGGCGCGGTTGGCGTATGATTTTCTCCTCGTCGAATGGGGTCCTCACGATGAAACGCTGGCTGATCATCACGTCGCTCGTTGTCGCCTGGCTTGGCTGGTCGTCGACCTCGTTTGCTGCCATCACGATGAGTGGTGGCGGTGCCGATTTCGGGGAGGTCCACTTCGGTAATAGCTCGACGCTGACCAAGGCGTTGATCGTGCCGGGACCAGGACCCGAGTCGTACGACTCGGTCACGATCACGGCCGGCACCGCCACGACGCTCGCGGAGTGCACGTCGCAGTACTCGGTGACGCCGACGACGGGCACCGTGACCTCGGGTGGCGGCCAGAGCCTGATGGTGACGTTCACGCCGAACGCGCGGAAGACGAGCAACTGCGTCGGCACGTTCAAGCTGGCGGCGGCCACCGCCGGTTCGTTCACCCTCACCGGAATCGGCGTGGCGCCGGTCCCGCAGGTGACGACCGCCCCGCTGCCGGTCGACTTCGGCACGATCCGCGTCGCGGTCGGCACCCCCGGGACCTCGACCAAGACGATCTTGTTCAAGAACAACGGCAACGCGGACCTCGAGGTCACGGCCCTGTCGCTCCCCGCCGGTGACTACGCGTTCTCGAGCCCGCCCGCCGTGCCGTTCACGATCCCGTTCGGCACGACCCAGACGTTCACCGTGGTGTTCGATCCGTCGGCCAGCGGCACGCGCACCAACACGATCACCATCAGCGCGCACGACCCGGTGACCGGCACGACCCCGCTCGCGGACACGACGATCGGCCTGACCGGGGTCGGCGGCAACGCGCGCATCCACGCCTCGAACTTCAACGACACCGCGAACCTGATCGATTTCGGCATCGCCCCGAACGGCACCGCGACCCACGCGAACGTGTCGATCAAGAACGACGCGGCCGCGCCCAAGATGGCGCTCAACCTCGGCAGCGCGACGATCACGCCCGCCACCGCGGGCAGCACGTGGTTCTCGTTCGGCACCAACGGCACGTTCGCGTGCGCCGCGGGCTCGCAGACCTGCAACTTCACCCAGACGGTCAACAGCACGGCGTTCCTCGCCGACGTCATCTGCAACCCGAACCCGACGACGCAGATGGACACGCAGACCGCGACGATCACGTTCGCGAGCGACACCGACGTCACCGGGGCCGTCAACAGCGTGTCGCTGTCGTGCACCGGCGGGCGCAGCAACGTGACGGTCACCGCGACGACGCTGGCGTTCGGCGATCAGCGCGTCGGCACCGACAGCACCGTGCAGTCGTTCAACATCACGAACAGCGGCAACATCGCCGCCAGTTACAACATCACGAAGTCCGGCGACGCCGGCGAGTTCGTCATCAGCAACTGCGCCGCGAGCGGCAGCGTGCCCGCGCTCAGCGGCAGCGTGCTGTGCAACGTCGTGTTCCACCCGACGAGCCTCGGCGCCAAGCTCGCGACCTTCTCGATCAGCACGAACGATCCCGATCCGGGCGACGCCACCAAGCTCATCTCGGCGAGCGGCAACGGGGTGTCCCCGCAGATCGCCGGCCCTGCCTCGGTCGACTTCGGCAACATCGACATCGGCTCGTCGAGCACCGCGCAGATGCTCACGATCACCAACACCGGCACGCAGGCGCTGCAGATCACGTCGGGCAACATCCAGAGCGGGGCGGCTTACATGGTGATGTCGGGCACGACCGGCGCGCAGACCGTCGCGCCCGCCGCCACCGCCACGTGGATGCTCGTGTGCACGCCGACGGCGCAGGGCGCCAACGCCGGCCAGTTCCGCATCGTCAGCGACTCCGCCACGATGTCGACGCTCAACGTCCCGCTCACCTGCAACGGGCAGCGGGGCTTCTTCACCGCCAACCCCCCGTCGATCGACTTCGGCCCGGTCCCCCAGGGGATGATGGTCGAGCGCACGTTCATCCTGCAGAACACCGGCAACCTCGCGATCACCGGCATCTCGGCGGCGCTCACGCAGACGGTCGGGCAAGGCTACTCGTACGACGCGACGACCGTGCCGGCCTCGCTCGCGCCCGCCGCCTCGGCGACCGTCAAGGTGAAGTTCCTGCCGCCCGACGGCGCGGCCGGTGGGGCCGCCACGTTCACCGTCAGCGGCACGTGGACCGGAACCGCGGCGCACGCGATCATGATCGTGGTGCCGCTCAACGGTGACGGTCTGTCGGAGGGCGTCGACGTCAGCCCGATGACCGGCCTCGACTACGGCTCGTTCCGGTGGGACGCGCCGAAGTCGCTGTCGTTCTGCGTGATCAACAACTCGCAGTTCGCGGTGAACATCACCGACATCGCGATCAACCCGGACGCCGGCACGATGATGGGCGAGTTCACCCGCACCGGCATGAAGCGGCAGACGACCTGCCACACCGGCGGCACGGTGGTCGGGAGCCTGCCCCTGGCGGTGCCGCTCGCGGCGAACGAGATCCTCGAGGTCACCATCACCGCGACGCCGGCCTCGCGCATCGGCACGCTCGGCGCCACCGCCGTCATCATGACCGACCTGTCGACGAACCCGTCGCGCATGATCACGATGACCGGCATGGCGACGTCCGGCGCGATCGCGGTCAACCCCGGCATGGACATCGATCTCGGCCCGGTCGATGTCGACGTCGGCGCGGTCACGCAGTCGATCACGATCACCAACACGGGCACGGCCGACTTCGACCTCACGGGCTTCACCGTGATGAACGCCGATCCGAACATCGTGCTCACCCTGCCGGGCAACACCGTGCTCGCGCCCAACGCGATGGTGTCGATCGGGGTGTCCTACGATCCGGACCTCGTCGCGAACGACGCGATCACCCTGACCCACGGGATCGCCCACATCCTCGGCGGCCCGACGTCCGGGACGTATCAGATCCACGGGCGCGGCATCGATCGCACGTTCGACGCGGACCCGCTCGAGGTCACCTTCCCGATGACGTTCAAGAACCCGGGCTCGAAGGCGCCCAAGCAGATCATCATGGTGAAGAACACCGGCGAGGCGCCGCTCAACGTCACCGCGACGATGGTGCAGGGTGCGTCGGAGTTCACGCTGGTCGACACCGCCGGCTTCGTGGTGCCCGGCAACGGCTCGCACCCCGTCGAGGTGACGTTCACGCCGACGATGGTGAACGCGCAGTCCGACGCGACGCTCGTGCTCACCAACGACGACGACAAGAAGCCGATGGCCAGCATCCCGCTCCACGGCATGGGCATCGGCCGGCAGGTCCTGCTCGATCCGATGACCGAGATCGACCTCGGCTACACGGCGCTCGGCATCCCGGTCACGATCGGCGGCTTCAACATCACGAGCATGGACCCGACGAACGCGTTCACGATCCGCGCGATCACGCTGTCGGGGATCGACACGCCGTTCAGCCTCGTCGGCGGGCCCACCGGCACCGCGGACCCGGCGACCGTGGGGGATGGCGTCACGCTCGGACCGTCGGCGACGCAGGAGTTCCAGATCACGTTCGATCCCACCGAGGCCGGCTACGCCGAGACCACCGCGACGGTCTACCTCGACGAGGATCCCGAATCGCAGGGGACCGTCCGGATCAAGGGCACCG
>JAPLLF010000465.1 GCA_026387715.1 Pseudomonadota bacterium | reverse complement strand
CTCGGCCCACGTCGACCGGCGAGCTTCGTGCCGCCGCTCGGGCTCGCCGCCGACCTGCGCCCGTACCAGCGCGACGGCGTCGCGTGGCTGCAGCACCTGCGCGAGATCGATGCCGGCGGCGTGCTCGCCGACGACATGGGGCTCGGCAAGACGCTCCAGACGATCACGCACGTGCTCACGGAGAAGCAGAACGGGCGGCTCGATCGCCCGGCGATGATCGTCACGCTGACGAGCCTCGTCGGCAACTGGCAGCGCGAGATCGCGAAGTTCGCGCCGACGTTGACGGCGGTCGCGCACCACGGCCCGCACCGCCACGCGGGCATGGCCGCGCTGCCGAACCACGACATCATCATCACGACCTATCCGCTGGTCGCGCGCGATCGCGAGGAGCTGGCGAAGATCCCGCTGCACCTGCTCGTGCTCGACGAGGCGCACGCGATCAAGAACCACGACGCGCAGGCCGCCGAGGCCGTGCGCTGCCTCGACGCGCGCCACCGCGTGTGCCTGTCGGGCACGCCGATCGAGAACCACCTCGGCGAGCTGTGGTCGATGTTCGACTTCTTGAACCCCGGCCTGCTTGGCACCCGCGACGAGTTCACCCACCAGCTCCGCATCCCGATCGAGGAGCGCGGCGACAAGGTCCGCCTCGACGCGCTGCGCGCGCGCGTGCGGCCGTACATCCTGCGCCGCACCAAGGACGCGGTGGCTCCGGAGCTGCCGGCGAAGACCATGATCGTGCGCGCGATCGAGCTCACCGGCGCGCAGCGCGAGCTCTACGAGAGCATCCGCGTGTCGGCGCACGCCGACGTGCGCAAGCACATCAAGGCGCACGGCCTGGCCGGATCGCACATCGCGATCCTCGACGCGCTGCTCAAGCTCCGGCAGGTGTGCTGCGATCCGCGGCTGGTGACGTCGGAGGCCGCGCGCGAGGTGACCGGCAGCGCGAAGCTCGAGCTGCTCCTCGACATGGTGCAGCAGCAGCTCGGCGACGGCCGTCGGATCCTGATCTTCTCGCAGTTCGCGCGCATGCTCGGGCTCGTCAGCGAGGGCTTGCTGAGCAAGGGCATCGGCCACGTGACGCTGACCGGCAGCACGCCCGATCGCCAGAAGCCGGTCGACGCCTTCCAGAACGGCCGCGCGGACGTGTTCTTGATCTCGCTCAAGGCGGGCGGGGCGGGGCTCAACCTCACCGGCGCCGACACCGTGATCCACTACGACCCGTGGTGGAACCCGGCCGCGCAGGCGCAGGCGACCGATCGCGCGCACCGGATCGGCCAGACCAAGGCCGTGTTCGTGTACGACCTGATCGCAGCGGGGAGCGTCGAGGAGCGCATGCTCGGGCTGCAGAAGCACAAGCGCGCGCTGGCCGACTCGATCCTCGCGCCCGGGGCCGTGGGCGCCCCCGCCCTGTGCGAGCGCGATCTCGACGATCTGCTCGCGCCGCTCGCGCCCTGATCCGGCCGCGCGGGAGCGCACATCGAGAACGTTCCGGTGCAGCGCCGTTCCTCGTCGGGTGGGTGCTAGCTTCGTTGCATGCAACGAACCCTCCTCGCGCTCGCGCTGTTCACGACGGCCTGTACGGTCGTCGCGGCTCCTCCGTCACGTCAGCCGGGCCCTCGCCCCGAGCCGATCGAGTCCCCGCCGCCGCCGCCGCCGGTGCGCCCGCACCACGACGAACCGCCGCCGCCGCCGGAGCGACCGATGCCCCCGCCGTTCTCGTGGGACACCAGCGGCTGGACGATGCTCGGCGAGCGCATCGTCGACGGCAAGGTGGACGCGGACACGATCCAGATCAACACGCCGGGCACCTACAACCGCCTGACGGTCGTCGTGCTCGACAGCGATCTCGAGATGATCGAGATGCACCTGTTCTTCAAGTCGGGCAAGCACTACGCCACCGACATCAAGAACCTGGCGTTCCGCGAGAACACGCGCACGCGCGTGCTCCAGCTGCCGTCGGAGCTGCTGACGCGCGTGGACTTCAAGTACAGGAACCTCCCCGGCGGAGGCCGCGCGCTGGTCCAGCTGTGGGGCACGTTCCAGGCCGTGCCGAAGGGCGACAAGCGCTGAAACGAGTCGACGTCGTCGGGGACCGATGCGCTACCCTCGGGTGGGTGCGAACCCTGATCGTGCTCCTGCTCGCGGCCTGTCACGCTCGGCAACCCGCGATCGACGCCGCCCCGAGCGGCGACGGTCGCGCGGTGGATGCGGCGACGATCGATGCGGCCGTGCTGCCCGCGTGCCCGCCGACGGCCGGCACGACGATCGCCCTGACGCCGGTGATCGGGCCGTGCGGCGCTACGGGCGGGCCAGCGGCGCCGCAGTGCACCAACGGCCTGGTGACGTTCCTGACGTCGCCACCTTCCGATCCGCGGCAGTTCTTCCTCGAGCGCCAGGGCGCGATCCGGATCCTCGAGAACGGCGTCGCGCGGGCGCAGCCGTTCCTCGATCTGAGCGTCGACGCCGGCGGGCCGGTCGAGGCGAGTGGCCCCGAGCAGGGCTTGTTCGGGCTCGCGTTCCATCCGGCGTTCGCGCAGAACCACCAGGTCTTCGTGTTCTACGTGACGCAAGGGACGACCACGCCGTACGCGAGCGCGATCGTCCGCTACACGACGATGGCGAACGATCCGGATCGCGCGGATCCGACGAGCGCGACGACCCTGCTCGTGATCCCCAACACCGTCGCGAAGCACAGCGGCGGCATGATGCGGTTCGGCGCCGACGGCTTCCTCTACATCGGCACCGGCGATACCGGCGACACCAACGTGCCGACCGATCCGATGCAGCGCGCCGGCAAGATGCTGCGGCTCGACGTCGATCATCCGAGCGGGGGCCGGGCGTACGGCATCCCCACCGACAATCCCTACGCGAGCGGCGCGACCGGCGCCCCCGAGGTCTACATGGTGGGCATGCGCAACCCGTGGCGGTGGTCGTTCGACCGCGCGAACGGGGACCTGTGGATCGGCGACGTCGGCGACGAGCGCGTCGAGGAGCTCGACTACCTGCCCGCCGGGCAGCAGCTCGGCAAGAACCTCGGCTGGCCGGACTACGAGGGCGACGACTGCTACTTCGCGCCGTGTACGCCGGGCTCCAAGGTGTTCCCGGTGCTCACGCGCCGCCACACCGCTGGCTGGACCGCGATCATCGGCGGCGAGGTCTACCGCGGGACGTGCTACCCCGACCTCCAGGGCTGGTACTTCTTCGCCGATCTCGGCTCGAAGGTGATCGTGCGTGCGCACCGCGAGCTCGACGGCTCGCTCACGGTCGTCGAGCCGATCGCGACGCTCGCCGACAGCCCCGTCGCGATCTCGTCGGACGCGACCGGCGAGCTGTTCGTGTCCGACGTCGCCGGGACGATCTGGCGCATCACCGTCCCGTAGCACTCCGAAGTAGCGTCGGAGATCCGGGAGTGTTATTGCGTGGCCATGGCGACGCGGCTCGGGATCGACTACGGCACGACGCGGACGGTGGTCTCGGTGGTGGACGACGGGCGTCATCCGATCGCGGCGTTCGACGACGGCGGCGAGTTTCGCGACCACATCCCCGGGATCGCAGCGCTCGTCGAGGGCGAGCTCCTCGTCGGCTGGGCGGCCGCGCGCGCGCTCGCCGACGGGACCGCGCAGCACGCGATCCGCTCCATCAAGCGCGCGACCGCGACCTTGCCGGCCGACGCGCCGGTGCCCGGGTTGCCGGGGATCACCGCGCTGGCGCTGGTCACCGCGTTCCTCGCCGACGTTCGCCGCGCGATCGTCGAGTCGTCCAACGTGGAGATCGACGCGGACGGGATCCTCGAGGTCATGGCCGCCGTCCCCGCGAGCGCCGCGTCCTGCCAGCGATGGTCGACGCTCGAGGCCCTGCGCCGGGCGGGGTTCACGCCGATCGGCCTCATCAACGAGCCGACCGCCGCGGCGATCGAGTTCGCGCACCGGCACCTCGGGGAGCTCGGCAAGAAGAGCCCCAAGCGCTACGTCGTCGTCTACGACCTCGGGGGCGGAACGTTCGACACGTCGGCGGTGTCGCTCGAGGGCCGGCGGTTCGAGCTGCTCGCCTCCGAGGGCATCGGCCACCTGGGCGGCGACGACTTCGACGAGCTGATCGTGCGGGCGGCCGGCCGCGAGCCGACGCCCGCGCTCCTCGAGCGCGCGCGCGCGGCGAAGGAGACGCTGCAGCCGTCGACCAAGCGGTTACTGGTCGATCTCGACGACGGGCCGGCGGTGACGCTCGACGTCGCCGACGTGTACAGGCGCGCGGAGCCGCTCGTCGCCCAGACCATCGCGCAGACCGAGCTGCTGTTCGGGCGGCTGCGCGAGCGCGGCATCGATCCGGACGATCCGCGCGAGCTCGGCGGGATCTACCTCGTGGGTGGCGGCGCGTCGTTCCCGGCCGTCGCGCGGGCGCTGCGCGCGCGGTTCGGCCGCAAGCTCCAGCTCGCCGCGCAGCCGTTCGCGGCGACCGCGGTGGGGCTCGCGATCGCGGCCGATCCCGACGCGCACGTCGTGCTGCGCGAGGCGGTCACCCGGCATTTCGGGGTGTGGCGCGAGGGCGACTCCGGCGACGACAAGATCTTCGACCCGTTGATCGGCAAGGGCACGACCTCCGAGACCGACGCGCCGATCGTGGTCCGCCGTCGCTATCGTCCGACGCACGCGATCGGCCACCTGCGGTTCCTCGAGTGCGGTTCGCTCGACGATGGCGGTCAGCCGATCCAGGACCTCGTGCCCTGGAAGGACGTCTACTTTCCGTACGACCCGGCGCTCGCGGATCGCGTCGAGCTGGCCTCGGTGCCGAACCAGCGGCGGCCGGATCTGATGACCAACGAGATCGCCGAGACCTACACGTTCGCGCTCGACGGCACGATCAGCGTGCTGATCGAGAATCGATCGCGCGGGTACGCGCGCAGCTTCGATCTCGGCGCCCTCCGCTGAGCCGCGAGATCCTCTAGAATCGCCCGATGGCAACTCGGTCTGCGTTGGTGATGGCGATGGCGCTGGCAGCGTGTGGAGACGACGGCAGCGCGACGAAGCCCGTCGACGCGTCCCTGGCGGGGATCGACGCCTCGACCGACGTGCGCCCGATCGACGCGACCGACGCACCGATCTCGACGATCGACGCGCCGGATGCGCCGCCGCCCCAGCCGGTGCTGCACGATTGCCTCGAGGGCGACTACGTATTTCGGGCCGGGGTCGCCGACGACCGGACGGTGGCGATCTCGGGGACCAAGTTCATGCCGAAGTGCGTGACGATCGCGGTCGGCCAGTCGCTGACGATCACCGGGGACTTCGGGATCCATCCGCTCGCGCCGGGCCAGGCCCCGAGCTACGCCGGCGATCCGGCGGGCGCGCCGAACTCACCGATCACGGCGACCACGTCCGGGACGACCGCGACGTTCGGCCCGTTCCCCGCCGCGGGCTACTACCCGTACTACTGCCCGGCGCACCAGGTGCTCGGCATGGTCGGCGTCGTGCGCGTCGTGCCGTAGGCGCCCGATCTGACGTCGGTCGGGTCCGTGCACCTCGCGTAATCGACTATCGTGCCCGCGATGATCCTCGCCGAGCTCCTCGGTCGCCACGTGCGTCTGCCGGTCCGACGCTTCGCCGCGGCGGGCGCGTTCCTCGGGCTCGATGCCGACGAGGAGGGCGAGACGATCTTGCTCCCCGAGCGCGAGGTGCCCGAGGGGACCAAGCGCGGCGACGAGGTCGAGGTGTTCATCTGCCTCGACTCCGAGGAGCGCGCGATCGCGACGACGGTCACCCCGAAGCTGACGCTCGGCCAGGTCACGTTCCTCGAGGTGACCGCGGTCACCTCGATCGGCGCGTTCGTCGACTGGGGCCTGGGCAAGGAGCTGCTGGTGCCGTTCGCCGAGCAGGCGCGCGAGCTCGTCGTGGGCGAGCGGCATCCGTTCGGCCTCTACGTCGACAAGAGCGGGCGGCTGGCCGCGACGATGTACGTGACCGAGATGCTCGACGACAACGCGCTGACGCGTCGGCGCGTCGCGATCGACGAGTGGATCGTCGGCGAGGCGTGGCGCAACGATCCGGACATCGGCCTGTTCGTGATCCTCGAGAAGACGATCGTCGGGCTCGTGCCCGCGCTCGAGCCGCACGGGCTCCGGCGCGGCGACGAGGCCCGGTTCCGCGTCGCGGAGCTCCTGCGCGATGGCAAGCTCGTGCTGTCGCTGCGCCAGCACGCGTACCAGGAGCTCGCCAACGACGCCGAGCGGATCTTCGAGCGCCTGCGCCGCGCCGACGCGCCGCGCGTCGGTGATCACTCGTCGCCCGACGACCTCCGCGCGCTGTTCGGGATCTCGAAGAAGGCGTTCAAGCGCGCGATCGGCACGCTGCTCAAGGCCGGGCGCGTGACGATCGATCAGGACGGCTTCGTCGTCGCCGTCATCGCGCGCACCGGCTCGCAGGCGTAGAGCGCGCGACACAGCGCGATGGCGCGGGGCGAGCGCACGCGCCAGTCGAGCCGGTTCATCACGTAGCCGAACGTCAGCTCCGCGACCGGATCGCACCACCCGAGCGCGCCGCCCATCCCGGCGTGGCCGAACGACTCGCGGTTGGGCGAGAACGTCGTGGTCTCCTCCTTGAGGAAGCCGTGCGTCCAGCCGAGCGGCTTGGCGAGCACGCCGTCGCGCGCGGCCCAGCTCTCGCGCTCGTACAGCGGCGTCACGCTCGCGGTGCGGAGGTACGCGCGTCCGTCGTGGGCGCCGCCGCTCGCGAACGGGAGGTACGCGCGCGACAGGCCGTGGGCCGACGCGACCGCCGACGCCCACGGCAGCTCGAGGCGGCGGACGCGCGGCGAGTTGTAGTCGGCGAGGCCGATCTTCAACGGCCCGAACGCCTGGCGCGCGAGCGAGGCCTTGCCCTGACGGAGCGCGCCGCGCAGGATGCGCGACTCGGGGCTGTGGACGTTCCACACCCGGTGGAGCAGGTGGCCCACGCGGGTCGCGGTGGACGGCGGGTAGAGGGTCGCGATCCTCGCGTCGTCGGTGGTGCCGAGCGCGACGTCGGCGCCGAGCGGCTCGAACAGCTCGCGGCGCAGGAAGCTGCCCATCGACTCGTGGGCGATCCGCTCGAACAGCTCGCGCACGTACATGCCGTAGGTGATCGCGTGGTAGCCCTGCGCCTCACCCGGCTGCCAGGCGGGCCGCTGGGTCTCGAGGGCCCGCACGAGGCGATCGCCGGTGAGCATCTCGTCGAGGGTGAGCGGCGTGTCCGGCGCGTCCCACGCGAGCTGGCCGCGGTCGGCGAGCAGCGCGAGCGCCATCGCCGCGAGGCCCTTGGTCACCGAGAACACGACGATGCGCGTGTCGTGGGTCCACGGCGTGGTGCGCGCGGCGTCGGTGTGACCACCCCACAGATCGACGACGCAGCGCCCGCGATGGTGGATCGTGACGGCGGCCCCGATCTCGGATCCGAGCTGGGCCGCGAACTGCTGGGCGACCGGCGCGAAGCCGTCGGCGACGATCATCCGATCAGCCTAGAGCTGCGCTTCGAACGACAGGGTGAACACGTGGTTGCCGCCGTCCCCGCGGAAGTTCGTCGGCGGGTTCGTGATCGACGTCGTCACCACCGGGATGTCGTACCAGTAGTGCAGGTAGCTCGCGCCCACCCGGTAGCGACCGAACGCGTAGCGCGCCCCGCTGTGGAGCCCGATGTGGTTGAACGTCGGCTGGTCGAGCGTCAGCGTCGTGCCGCCCTCCGGGGCAGGGGTGCGATCGAAGTGGGTGCCGAGCATGAGCTCGAGGCCGGGCGCCGCGGGGAGGTCGTGCACGCGCGCGCCGCCCGAGATCTCCCACGAGTCGCGGTAGTTCTTGATCGTCTCGAGCTCGCGGAGAAACACGATGCCCTTGAGGTCGGTGTGCTGCTTCTGGTACTGGCGATACAACCAGTAACGGAACTCGGAGCCGATCTCGAGGTGCGGGGTGACGTCGACGTTCACGCCCCCCATGAACGACCACGGCAGCAGCTGGTGGGTCTTCTGCGAGCCGAGCAGCACGTCGTTCGGGGTGAACGCGTCGTCGCTGTACGTGATCTTGACCGGCCCCTCGAGGTCGGCGTCGATGCGCCCCGTGATCGTCGCGCCGTAGGTGACGCGCGGGTGGGGGCGACCATAGGCGCCGACCATCCAGGTCGGGGCCCAGGCGCTGCCGTCGAGCTCGAGCAGGGCGTGGGTGCCGATGGTCTTGCTCGCGTCCATGCCGTTGAGGATCGGATAGACCTCGCGCTTGCCGTGGATCCGCATGTTGAGGACGCCGGCCGTCGCGCCGACGCTGAGCGCGCCGTTGATCTTGTACGCGGCCGCGACCACCGCCTGCGGCGCGATGATGTAGCCGTCGATCAGGTGGTAGCGGGTGACCGCCTTGGCGTCGAACGCCGCGCCCTGGGCGTTGCCGACGAACACGCCGGCGCCGACCCAGAGCTTGCCCGGCAAGATCGCCCCGGTCACCGCGAGCATCGGCGCGGCGCCCATGCTCCGCGCCGGCTTGGTCGGCGCGTAGTAGCCGGTCGCCTCGGGCGTGATCCCGAGGAAGCGATCGCTCTCGGCCCACGGCGCGAGCTCGAACTGGCTGCGCACGAGGAACAGGCCCGCGGACAGGTAGACGTGCCAGCCGTCCTCGAGCACGAGCCCGGCGGGATTGTGATAGAGGGCCGAGCCATCGTCGGGCCGACCGATCACCGCGGCCATCG
>JAPLLF010000172.1 GCA_026387715.1 Pseudomonadota bacterium | reverse complement strand
GTGCGCATGCCCGGACCGTTCGCGAGCCGGGACGCCGAGATCTCCCTGCTCGTCCGCAAGGCGGATATCTGGATCCGCGCGACTGGCGCGCCGGCGCAGATCGTCCACCTCGCGGAGCTCGCGACGACGCTCGCGAAGCTCAAGGCCGGTCCGCTCGAGAAGCGCACCGATCTCGAGATCGCGGCCGAGTCCGACGCGATCTACGTCGACGTCGTGAAGGCGATCGACGCGGCGTCGACCGCCGGGTTCGTCGACTGGCAGCTCGTCTCGCCGCCCGATCTCGCGCAGCACCCGTAGCAGCTCGCCCCACTGTAAGTGGTTCAGCGATACGCCGGCAGCGCCTCGAGCCACGCGACGTCGACCAGGTCCTTCGGACGACCGGCTGCGCGCTTGTTCGCGATCAGGTCGACAACCGCCAACACCGGCGCTCGGAGCGATCCGAGATCCGCCATCTCGCGCCGCGCCCAGGCCTCGTCGAAGGAGACCCCATCGATCCCGGCGAGGATGTCGATCCTCACCGGCGGCATCCCGATCTGAAAGACGGTCTGTTCATCGGCGAGATCTTCGACGGTGAGGTCGAATAGCGGCGCCCCGAACCGGCGCAGCGCCGCGAGCACCCGCTCGGCGTTGGCTCGCGTCGGCCGGACCCAGATGTCGATGTCGCCGGTCGCGCGGGGATTTCCATGAGCGGCGAGCGCGAACGCGCCAACGACGATGAAGTCAGCGCCCGCGGCGGAGAGTTCGGACAACATCGCGGCGAAGTCGGGGTTCATCGTGGAGTCCTTGAAACGCCCACGCATCTAGTGTGAGCTGCCGAACCATCGCCATCCGCTCGCCCATGGTCCCGACGACCGGGCCGTCTTCGACCATGGCGGAGCGCCGCAGCTTCCGGGTCGGCCAGTTGGAGCGGTCCATCTCGATCATTCTACCACCGTCCCACCCACGCGCAGGCGATTCCTCGAGGGTCGACGTCATGTTCGCGCACGGCTTCACCCTCGCAACCGCGATGCGGCCGGCGAACGGCGGTGGCTGAAGCCCAAGAAGGGCAACCGCCGGTGGGTGTCACGCACGCCGATCAGAGTCTTGTCCAAAACATCCAGCAAGGGCTTTGCCGCTACGACCTGGGTGGAGGTTCCCGGACCGTTCGGAGCTGGTCGCGCAGACCGAGTTCGAGGACGCTGTGGGCTGGTACGAGGGCGAGCGTGAGGGGTTGGGCATGGAGTTCATCGCCGATGGCGATCGCGCCTCTGACCTGAAGAACCGGTCGCCGACGAGGCGTGCCGCGTCGATCCCTCCGCGACCATGACCTCCTCGCTCGAGCTCAGGTGACGCGGACGCTTCGGGGCAACCTCCTGCGTGCGACCACGAACGTCGAGCCGACCGAGCAACGCCGCACAGGCTGCTCTACGATGGCCCCATGTGGAGATGTGCGGTCGTGGCGATCGGGATGGCGATCGTGGGGTGCAAGGCCAGGAAGGTCGACGAGGATCGTGCGCCGCCCGTCGAACACGTCCCCCCGGTCGCGCCGGTGTCGCCCCCGCAACCCGGGCCGGTGACGCCGGTGGTGCCGATCGAGATCGGCAAGCCGTGCGCGGCGCAGCAGAGCGAACTCGTCTACGTCCTCACCAACGACGACCAGCTGATGAGCTTCGATCCGCAGAAGCTGCCCGACGATCCGTTTCACCTGATCGCCCAGCTGTCGTGCGGGCTCCTCAACCCCAACTCGATGGCGATCGATCATTTCGGCGTCGCGTGGATCGTCGACCATCACCGCACGCTGTTCCGCGCGTCGATCCTCGACGGTCGCTGCGAGCAAGCGGAGGCGCTGACCGGCGACGCGATCCCGCAGACGTTCGGCATGGGCTTCGCCGCCAACGGCACGCACCAGGCCGCCGGCAGCGCCGAGACGCTGTACGTCGCCTCCGACGACACCAACGGGGTGCAGCCGTCGGTCTTCGCCACGCTCGACACCACGAAGACGCGACCCGCGTACGCCGCGATCGGCAAGGTCGCCGCGCGCGGCAAGTGGAACCCCGAGTTCTCGGGGACCGGCGACGGCGAGCTGTTCGGCTACTTCCCGCTCGCCGGCGGCGACGGCTTCGTGCAGCAGATCGATCGCGCGTCCGGCGCCGCGATCGGCAAGCAGTGGACGGTGCCCTCGCCGATCGAGGTCCAGTCCTGGGCGTTCGCGCAGTGGGGCGGCAAGTTCTACATCTTCACAACGCTGGTCGACGGCAACTCCGTCGTACACGAGATCCGCCGCAAGACCGGCGAGTACAAGGTCGTGCGCGAGCACCTGCCGTTCGCGATCATCGGCGCCGGCGTGTCGACCTGCGCGCCCGTTCTCGAAGCGCTGTAGTCCCGAAAGCTCGATCAGCGCGCCGGCGCCACCGTGATCCCGGCCGCCTTCAGGTTGGCGACGAACCGCGCGCCCACCGCCGAGCCCTTCCGGTAGAACACCGCGGGCTCGCCGATCGGCGCCTTCACGGTCACGCGCTCGCCGGCGGCCGTCGAGCCGAGGACCGTGCCCGTCCAGAGGTGCACCCAGGTGCCCCGCGGCAGGTAGACCTCCTTGTCGTACGGGCAGAGCGGCCAGGTCCAGCACTTGTTCTTGACCGGCGCGACCAGGATCTCGCTGCCGAGGAGGAACTCGTCGTCGATCGTCGGGGCGATCGGATCGGACGGGTCCTCCATCCACAGGTGTCGAACGACCGGCCAGCCCCGGGTGGTGGCCTCGTCGAACAGCTGCGTCCGGTAGAACGCGAGGGCCTTGTAGACCTTGGAGAACCGCGCGAAGTGATCGATCGCGGCGGTGTCGCTGTAGATCTGGGCGTTGACGTCGGGCTGGTTGCCCTCGTGCGTGCGCAGCACCGACGTGAACGCGTTCATCTCGGTCCACCGCTCGAGCAACTCGGGCTCACGCTCGTACCCGGCGAGCCCGTTCAAGCTCAGCGACGTGTAGCCGCCGGTGTCCGAGTGGTTGAGCGCGAGCCCGGAGAAGCCGCCGCTGATCAGGCCGTGCAGCGCGCTCACCATGCCGTCGTACTTGTCCCACGTCGTCAGCTGATCGCCCTGCCACATCAGCAAGCTGTACGCGGGCGTGCGCGTGGAGCCCGAGCGGTTGAACGTGAGGACGTCGCCCAGGCGACCCGCCTCGGTGATCGCCTCGCGGTTGAGGCGCATCCACTCGACGGGGTACTGGTTGTGGAAGCTGGCGCCGCTGACGCCCGACGCCAGCCGGGCGTCGAACGGCAGCGCCTCGCCGAAGTCGACCATCCAGCCGCTGCAGCGGCCCTTGCCCATCACCTCATCGCGAAGGACGGCCTTCATCCACGTGCGCGCCTCCGGGTTGGTCAGATCGATCAGGCCCGCGTCGAACGCGGTGACCTTCAGGAGGTACGGGGTGCCATCCTCCTTGGTCACGAGGTAGCCATGGTCGCGCGCCTCGGCGAACAGGTTGCGTGACACCGGCCCAGCCGCCGGGGGCGGATCGACCAGCATCGGGTTCACGTAGCAGAGGGTCCGGATGTGGTCCGTCGCGAGGCCACTGACGAAGTCGTTCCAGCCGGGGTGGTAGCTCGCGTTCGGCACCCAGTTCCAGAGCACCTGCTCCCCGATGTAGGTCCGGACCTTGCCGGACCAGGTCTGGTTCCACACCGCCGCGAGCTCCACCCCGCGCGCACGAAGCTGGTCGACGATTGCCTGGCTGCGCGGCAGATCGCGGGCGAGCGCGACGATCGCGCCGTCGTTGACCCACGCCGGCGGCGCGGGCATCCGCCCGGCGTAGTCGGTGAACCGCTCGATGAGCTCGAGCGGGCTCTCGCCGAACAGGATCCGCCCGATCATCGTCGGCGCGTGGAGCCGGATCTCGGTCGCCTCGGGGGTGGTGAAGTCGAAGATCGACAGCTCGGAGTTCTCGAGGAACAACGAGCGCAGCTCGCTCGTCAGGTAGTGCGGCACGGCGTCGTAGGTCGACTCCTCGCTGCCCGCGGAGCCCGGGGACGCCAGGTTCACCGCCGGGGAGATCGGCGTGTGGCCGCGACCGACCCCACCCTCCTGCGCCAGCACGGGGATCACGCGCCCCTTGAGATCGAGCGTGTCGTGCGCGAACTGCTCGCCCATCCCGAAGATCCGCTCGCTCGCGCTGGACGCGACGCGCAGCGTCAGCTGGCTGAAGGCGGGATCGCTCGTCGTGATCCGGAACGCCAGGTGCCCCGGCCGGGGCTCGCAGAGCTGGACCTCCCAGGTGAGGTTCGCGCACGCCGCGCTGGCGTCCGCGAACGCGCCGCGCAGCGCGAGCGTCCCGCCGTCGCCGTGCACGTCGCCGAGCGTGGGCATGGTGCATGCCGCGTGCACCGCCTCGTCGACCTGAAACGAGCCCTGACGATCGGTCGCGGTGAGCTCCGCCTGTGCCGCCGTCCACGGCGCGCCGCTCGCGCTGGCGAACAGCGACCTCGAGGGCGCCGACGCGTGACGGACGTCGAGGCCGGCGTCGGGGCGGATCGCGATCCGGAACGCGCCGACCGCGTGGGCGTCGGCACGGGTGACGACCGGCAGCGCGTCTGCGCGATCCGCGAAGCAGTTCGCGGCAGCCTCGACGGCGTCCTCGGGCTCCGTCGGCTGGGGATCGGCCGGTGGAGCCTCGGTGCAGGCAGCCAGGGTCAGGGTCAGCGCGAGGGTGGATCGGGGAAACATCGACAAGGCGCCTCCGGTGGTGCGGGAACTTGCCTGGTCCTGCTGCAACGACGGCGCCAACCGCGATGTGTGGAACCTCGCGTATTGTTGATAGTTAAACAATCAACTTTCAGCGAATGGCGGATCGACTGGCCAGGGCGTGGAAGCGCGCGTGGCCTGGGAGCCGGGTCACCACGCGCAGTGGAGGTGATCCTGATGGGCCGCGTCGTTGTTCGGCCCGAACACCTCGACCGCACCGAGCGCGGCGCAGGCCGCCATCCACTGCCGCGCCGTCGCGCTGTCGCCGGAGATCCGGACGCCGTTCACCTCGTCGACGTCGATCGCGCGCCCGGCGTAGTGATACGAGCCGGCGGCGTGGGTCGCCCCGGCGACCGCGGTCACGAAGAACCGGAACCCGTACTGCGTGCGGAGCCGGTCCACGTTGTCGAGCAGCCGCGACGACAGCGTGACCGTGGTGCACGGCGCGTTGCCGTAACAGCTCGTCTTCGCCGCGCGCCCGGCGGCCGCGTCGCGCAGGTTCGTCAGCGGATCGGCGCCGTAGAACCTGCCGAAGGTCTGGTCCCACAGCGTGATCGATCCCGCGTTGTGCGCGGCGAGGATCCGCTGGGCGGCGGAGCCGCCGCCACCACCGCTACAGTAGGTGCGATCCACGATCAGCGCGTTCCACGTGTAGAGCCCGACGACGCCGGTGGCCGCGAGGCAACGCTCGGTCTGGAACTCCGAGACCAGCCGCACGGTCGTCGCGCCGAACACCCCGGAGACGTCGAGGCTCTTGTCGTAGCGGTTCTTCAGCAGATCCTGCACGGCGGACACGGCCGCGCGCGAGCTCCCCGACGACACCTGGACGACGAGGCGCGCCCAGCTCGTGGCGCCGATCACCCCGTCGACGGGGAGATCGTGCATGGACTGGAAGCTTCGCGCCGACGCGACGGTGTCGGTGCGAAAGGCGCCATCGACGGACACCGGCAGGCCGGCGTCGCGGAGCAGGTACTGCGCGGTGACGACCGTGCGGTTGGAGTCGCCGAGGCGCACGACCGGCCAGGTGAGCACCGGGGCCGCGGCCGCGCGCAGGTCGAGCTCGGCCTCATCCGGCTCCAGCGGTGGGTCGCCGACCATGCAGGACGTCGCGAGGCTCGAAATCAGGAGGATCTTCCACATGCGGCAGGCCCTTACAAATGCCGGACCAGGCGCCCTGGCCCCAAAGCCCCTGGATGTGCGGGCCACCGCCCCACGCGGACCTGGGGGAATCCTCACCATTCCTGTAACCTGGAGGTCTCACTTTCAACTTTCACGTAATCCACTAAAGTTGATAGTTACACTTTCAACAAGCAACACAGGTAGCCATGGCACCTGTCGTGGCCACCACCCCGCGCGCCGCCGGTCGTCGAACCATGCGGAACCACGTCCCGCCGACCCGCGCGACCGCTGGCACGGTCTTCGCTCGTCGGGTCGACATGCGAACCTCCGCTGCACACCTTCCCCTGCTTCGTTGCGTGTTGATGATCGCGGCGGTGGGCTGCGGCGTGACCGACCCGTCCGACGACCTCACCGACGACGAGCTCGCCGACGGCAAGGCGGATGGTTCGGCCCCCGGCTGCGCCGCGGCGCGCGGGGGTGACCACTACGAGTTCCTCGACGACGTGTGCCACAAGAAGCGCACGCCCTCGAACCAGGATCGCGACCTCACCTGCCCGGTCGTCGCGTCCACCGCGACGCCGACCCTCGCCGATGGACGGACGGTACGTTATCTCCCCGCGACTCACCGTGATCCTGGTGCGTCGGGTGAACGGCGTCCCTCACTACCGGTACCTGTCGAACGGCAGCCACGCCGAGACCTTCCAGCCGTGGAGCTCGACCAAGTTCATGGCGATCGCCAACGCGGCGGCCACGCTGCGCACGCGCTCGAGCTATCGCGTCGGGCTGACGGCGTCGGTGGAGGGCATCCCCCTCGGGGACCTCGCGACGGTGGTCCACAGCTACGACGAGCAGCGCTACAGCTCGAACGGCCTCGCCAGGTACTTCCACAACATCGGCGGTCGCGCCCACGCCAACAGCCTGGTGCACGACTGGATCGGACGGCCCTCGACCGAGTCGTTCGGGGGCAACTACGGCGCGCCCGCGCCCGCGCTCGGGTACACGTTCGTCGAGCCGGGTGGGGACCGCGTGACGATCGACCCCGACAGCTCGAGCGGGTCGAGCAACCACCTCTCGACGTTCACCCTGGCCGAGTTCCTCAAGCGCCTCGTCATGCACCGCGAGGACGCCTCGACCCGGCTGCCCGGCCTCCAGTGGGCGGACGCGGCGACGTTGTTCTACGGCGCCGCTCGCTCGGTGTGGTACCCGAGCGCGCCGGGCGGGATGAGCGCGGACACCGCGATCTATCCCCAGGCCGGCCTGCCGATCTCCGCGATCGAGCAGCGCAGCCACGGCACGTGGCGGGTGTTCTCCAAGCTCGGGTTCGGCGACGGCGAGTTCGTGCACGTCTCGTATGCATGTCTGCCCTCGCTCGACAGCCAGGGCGCGCCCGTCGTCGACGTCGGCAAGGAGCTGGTCATCTCGGTCCGCCTCGCGTCGGGTGGCACGAGCATGGCGGGGCGCGACGCGCGGCTCGCGGCTTCCTATCGCGCGATCCTGACGCGCGTGCTCGATGGCCGCCTCAAGTAGGCGGCCGCGCTCGTCGAGGACCCCGTTGCAACACCGACTCTCGTCAGCCGATCGACCTTGGCCACCCACCCGTCTGGAGATGTCTTGCCCGTGATGAACACCCACCTTCGCGCGACCCTGCTCCTCGTGATGACCTGCCTCGTCGGCTGCTCGAGATCGAGCCCGTCGAACGTCCCAGACCCGGTCCCGGATGCGGAGGTGCCCGATGGGCCCGTCGCGATCGGCGACCTCTCGACCCGCGCCGCCGAGGCCATCTGCGGGGCGTTGTTTCGCTGCTGCGACGCCGACCTCGAGACCTACTTCGGGCCGTACCGCGAGAACGACCGCCTCGCGGCGTTCCGGGACCAGCTGCCACCAGCGGTGACGCTCGACGAGGTCGGCTGTCGCGCCGTGCTCGCGCCGATGCTCGACATCGCGCCGCTCGGCGACTGGGTGGCCGCGGCCAAGGCCGGCTCCGTGGCGTACGATCCGACGGCGTTCGCGACGTGCATCACGGCGCTCGACACCGCCACGTGCGGTGCGCCCGTGCGCGCGGCGCTGTGGGACGGCACGTGCCTCGGCTTTGCAGCCCCGGTGGGCGGCGCGGAGCAACGCTCGATGTTCCATCGCACGGCCGGCGTGGGCGCGGCGTGCGCACCGATCCGCGACGGCATCGGATCGATGTTCTACGGCACCTGCGATCCCGCGAGCGCGTTCTGCTGCTACGCGGACCCCGCCCATCCAGGTTGCCAGCTGCCCTTCCAGGCCGGCGGGGTCGCACGCCCGGGTCAGTGCACGTCCGTCGCGGCGCTCGGCGAGGCGTGCTCCCCGAGCGCGCCGATCCAGCTCTGCGCCACCGGCAACGACTGTGATGGCGAGACCGGGACGTGCGTCGCGCCGTCGCTGGAAGACCTGGCGATCGGCGCGACCTGTATCAACAACAACTACACCGTCCTGGGGGTGTGCCAGGACTCGTACTGCGATCTGCTGGGCTCCAAGCGCTGCGAGCCGCTGCGCGACGACGGGGTGGCGTGCACCACCGGTGACGAGTGTCGCTCGACCCACTGCGACTCGGTGTGCGCGCCGGTGGAGCTGTGTACGAACCAACCGCCGGCGCCCCCGGGCGACGCCGGCGTCCCACCGGACATGCCGACCGATGCCCCCGGCGCCGGCTCCGGCGAGACGTGCGCGACCGCCGCGTCGCTGATCAGCGCCTCCACGAGCTCCCCGGTGCTCGGCTACACGTCCCGCGTCACGTCGGCGTTCGGCGCCACGAACGACTACAACCCGCTCAAGACGAGCGGCCTGCCGCCCGCGTGCGCGTTCGCGTACGACGCGCGCGGGCGCGAGGTCGTCTACACGATCACGCTGGCACCCGGCGATCGCCTGCGGCTTCGCGCCGAGCTCGCCGACGGCAAGCAGGCGGGGATCTACCTGCTCGACGCCTGCGCGCCGACGGTGAGCTGGCCGGACTTCGACCTGTCGGGCGCGTGCGGCTCCAACGAGTTCGAGGCAGGGTTCTGTGGGCCGGTGGGCTGCGACCCGGCCACCCTCGACATCACGTATCCGCTGGCCGTGGGCGGCCAGGCCACCACCGACGCGACCTTCTGGGTCGTCGTCGATCAGGTCGGCGCCGATGACTCGACGGGCTTCGTGCTCGACTGGAAGCTCCTGCAACCGTGACCTGGTGACCCCAGCGTGCGCGCATCGTGGCGGGCTCGGCTATGATCGGCCCATGGCACGTGCGCGTCCACGATCGTCCGGCGCCAGACCCGCACGCGTGAAGCGCGACAAGCGCGTGAAGCGCGAGGAACGCGAGGAGCTCGAGCTCGTCAAGATGGCGGTCCTCGCGAAGCGCTCCGGGGTCCCCACGCCGACGATCAAGCACTACATCCGCGAGGGGCTGTTGCCCGGGCCGCAGGTCCGGACCAGCAAGAACATGGCGTACTACGACGGCCGGATCGTCGACCGCATCCAGACGATCAAGGCGCTCCAGGCCGATCAGTTCCTGCCGCTGCGGATGATCGCCGAGCTGATGGAGCCCGCGCCGAGCGCCGCCCTCCGTTCGGATCCGCGCAGCCAGCGCAAGACGATGGCTCGCCCAGCTCGAGAACGCGGGCGTGCTCGAGCTGCGTGGCGACGGCGAGACCGCCGGCTACAGCGGTCCGGATCGCGACATCGTCGAGCTCGTCGGCGAGCTTCGTCGCCTGGGGTACGGCGAGCTGTTTCCGATCGAGATCGGCGCGGTCTATCTGGAGGCCGTCCAGCGGCTGATCGCGGTGGAGATCGCGCAGTTCAGCAAGCACGCGCTCGGCCGCACCCTCCCCGGCCCGTTGCCCGAGGTGGCCCGTCAGGCCATTCGCTTCGGCGAGCGCCTCGTGATCGCCCTGCGCGCGAAGCTGCTCCCCGCGATGCTCGCGGGACTCGGATCCGGTGACCACGAGTAGGCGCCACGATGTGGCATGGTGGGGAGTTGGATGGTGAGCGACGTCAACGAGCTGCTGGCCAGCGATTCTCGACTCCGGGTGCTCCTCGGCTGTACCAAGGGCATCGTGTTCGAGCTCGATCGCGACGTGCGCTATCTGGGCGCGTGGACGCACGACGAGGCGCTGCTCGCGCGCCCGTCCCACGAGCTGATCGGGCGCACGATCGACGAGGTGCTCGGTCCGACGGGCCACCCGTTCACCCAGGCGGTCAACCGGGTCTTCGACAGCGGTCGCCCCGAGGTGCTCGACTACGAGCTCATGGTGCAGGGCGGTCGCCGCTGCTTCGTCGCGGACATCCTCCTGTCCCCGCAGATCCCCGGTCGCGACCCCACGGTCGTGTCGCTCATCCGCGACGTCACCGAGCACAAGCTGCTGGAGGAGCGGCTGAAGCAGGCCGAGAAGCTCGAGTCGATCGGTCGGCTCGCGGCCGGCGTCGCGCACGACTACAACAACATCCTCACCACCATCATCGGCTACAGCCAGATGCTCGTGGAGGGCCTCCAGGAAGACTCCCTCCACCTCAAGCACGCGACGAAGATCCGCCACGCCGCGGCGCGGGCATCGGCGCTGACCGCGCAGCTCCTGACGTACGGGCGCCAGCGCAAGCTCGCCCCCGAGGTCGTCGATCTCAACGCCGCGATCACCACCCTCGCGGACACGCTACGGCAGTTGCTCGGGCCCGCGATGGAGCTCCATCTCGAGCTCGCACCCGACCTCGGCGGCGGCTACGTCGACCGCATCGGGCTCGACCAGATCCTGACGAACCTCGTGCTCAACGCACGGGATGCCCTCGGCAGCACGCTGAAGATCCGGACGGAACCCGCGGAGCTCGACGCGACCCGCGCAGAGCTCCACGACGTGCCCCCCGGGACGTACGCGCTGCTGCACGCAGACGACGACGGCGTCGGCATGGACGAGATCACGAAGGCGCGCGTGTTCGAGCCGTTCTTCACGACCAAAAAACTCGGCAAGGGCACCGGCCTCGGCCTCGCGACGGTCTACGAGATCGTCCGACAGAGCCGCGGGCACATCGAGCTCGAGACCACACCTGGCGCGGGCGCGCGGTTCACGATCTATCTCCCGTGCTTCACCCCGGACGCGGGCGACCTCGTCACCCCGTGACGTCCGTTACTCGATCTTGCGATCGCCCAGCGGCTGCACCGGCCGGGTGTTGGGCTTCATCCGCAGGCCGAGCAACGTGAAGTCGAGCTTCGAGTCGGTCATCGTTCGGCGCATCACGTTCCACACGACGCCCTCCGTGCAGGGTGGCGTGGTGAGCGAGCCGCTGTAGCGATAGACCGTGCGCGTCTCGGGGAGGAGCACGGTCGGATCGAACGGCTTCTTGAGCTTCTTCTCGACGTCGTGCTTCGACGGCCAGCTCGCCCACACCGACGAGAGCGCCCTGGCCTCCGGGCCGACGTCGTAGAGCACGCCGATCACCGCGAGCTTGCCGTCGGCGTCCTTGTGCACGAGGTGCACCTCGAGCGGATACTGCTCGCCGGCGATCACGTGCTCGCTCGGCGTGTGGATGTGGAACTGCACGAGCTCGTAGGTGTGCTTGTCGATCACGATCGAGCTACCAGGCGCGAGGCTGACCTGCAGGGTGTGGCCGTTGTCGACCAGCGTCGCGGCCGAGGACTTGTAGTGAAACTCGATCGGTGACGCCGTGCCCGCCCTGGGCGTGATGTCGATCGGCGACTGCGCGGTGCCCTTGGCACACGCCGTCCAGCTCGGATCGAGCGAGCCCCACTCGGCGGGTCCATCCGCGCCCTCGTAGGCGAAGTGCGGAGGCTGGTGAGGCGCGGCGTCCTTGGCGGCGTCCTTGGCGTCCTTGGCGTCCTTGTGCTCGTCCTTGGCTTCCTTGTCCTTGTGCTCGTCCTCGGCGACGGGCTTGTCGTGCTCGGACCCCGGTTTGCCAGATCCCGAGGCCGATCCAGCATCGGCGACATGCTCGTCGGGCTTGTGCGCGCTGGCCGAACCCGAACCCGAGCCCGAGCCCGAAGCCACAGCACTTGTGCAAACCGAGTTGGTCCAAGAGGCTGTTGCCGAGCC
>JAPLLF010000271.1 GCA_026387715.1 Pseudomonadota bacterium | reverse complement strand
TCCCGACCGTCCCAAGCCCGCGCCGAGCCGGTCTCGGCGCAAGCGTTCCTGATCACGTGATCAGGTAGTTGGCGCGCCGCTCGTGATCGACGCGATCGGGTCGACCGTCAGATCACGACGGAGAACGGTCGCCGTCAACAGAGGCTGATCCTCCTTCGGCCGCCGTTCAAGCGTCGCCGTCAAGCACCACGAATTTCATGCGTGCGCCGTCGAGCGCTCAGGACTGGATCCGCCTTGATCACGACCTACCACTACCGGACGGACGGCACGCTGGCGGACGTCAACGTGCCGAGCCCGACGGCGAACGACGCGAGCACGGTCCAGTTCACGTACACGTTCGACAGCCTGGGGCGGCCGACCGGGACCCGGCGGCCAGACCAGACGGTGCTCGCGAGCCGCAGCGGCGCCATCATGGCGGATCGCGTGCGGCCTCCACGAAGGTCATCGCTCAAGCGGTCGCGTTCCCCATCATCAGGCGCGCTCCGTAACAGAATGGCAGTGGCTTTGGTTGCGGTCGCATACGTTTCAGTTCCCACCACCGCGGTGGGCCTGGCTGTGGGCGCGACGTTTAAGCTGGGATCAGATCACGCATCAGATCGGGCGCCGGATCCAGGGTTCTCAGGCGACTTGTCGACAACGACGGTCGCAGACTTTGAAATCGCCGCGACCAACGCGCAGTCGTTGGATCCTGGGATTGGAATTGCACGTATTGGCACGGGAGGCAGAATTCGCGGCTCTTCTCCAAGTGAGAGTAGACTCGGAAATCTTAGAGAATCGCGTACGCGTGGAGAGAGGGCGAGTGAGTCTGACACCCTGGGCTGCGCAACGAATCAACTAGATGGAATCACCAGGGCTCAGCAGACAGCCCGACAGAGTGGAGTTGGCGATGCGGCTATTCAAAGCACCAAAAAATCGGAGCAAACTCTCACCAACATTTTGCGACGCGTACGCAGTGGCGCGGATATTGATCCGGACGACATCGAATGAGTGAACGCCAATACTTCGATCGGGTAATCTGGGATCGTTCGCTGACGAACCTGACCCAAAACGAGCACCTCTGGGAGCAGTCCGCCATCGATGCTAGATTTATTGTGGCACACAAAGCCGTCCGGCGAATCCAGGAGCTTGCAAGCACGCAGTTGCTCGATTTCGCGCATGGACATCGACGATGCCCCTGACTAAGAACGAACAACTCCACTCGCCACTGTTCGACCGCGCGATGGAACTGCGCGACAGCGGCCACCTTGAGGAGTCGAGTGAACTGCTTGAGCAGCTTCTGCACGAACTGGGGCCCGAGGACAAAAGCCTGGTCGCGCACGCGCAGAGTCAAATGGGGTACATCCGGAAGATGCAAGGACGTCTCGTCGATTCGGAACGCCACTTTCGCGAGGCCATGATGATCGCCCCGAAGATGGAGCTTGCCTCGCTTGGTCTGTTTCACGCTCTCAGTAACCTCGGCCGGCATGTCGAAGCGATGGGGGAGGTGGTTCGGTTCCTTTCGTTGCGCGAGTCTCTTGCGTATCGGGAACTGCTGTCAGGGGGTGCTTTCAGCGCTGACGTAGCCGACGAGGAGCGGCGCCTTGCGGACGTTGCCCGGTCGCTGCTGGCGAAGCATCGTGAAGCACAGCAGGCCCGAAGCGAGCTGATGAAGGGCGACACCGTTCGCGTTCGCTCGCATGCAGAGGAAGCTGCGCGGCCTGGTTCGTTAGCGTCAGTGCGGGGACAACGCACGGCTGAAGGTACCACGCTGTTCCAGATCGCATTCAGTGACGGTGAGCCCATGGACGTTCCAGGGTCCTTGCTTGATCACACCGATATCTGAGCTGCCCATCCCTGGTAAGACGTTGAACACCCCGCTGGTCGCCATCGACGACACGGGATCGCGCCGTTTTCTGCTCCGAGCGGGGCACCTACGCCGTGTCGTCGGGATCCGGCTCCGGGCTCGACGCTCGCACGCGGTTCGCGGCCTCGCCAACGCGCGGCGCGCCCCCGCAAGCACGGGGCCGGCACAGCGAGATAAAGTGAGCACGGCGTCCTCGCTTGGCAGAACGCCCGAGTCAACGCACGAGCGAGCCGGCCCCGTGCTTGCGGGAGGCAGCCGCGTGTGCCCATCCCAGCACCGCGCCCACGACCCGCGCCAAGCGCGGGCCCTGTGCCGTGTCGTCGGGACCGGCTCGAAGCTCACACGTCGGGCTCGAGCCGATTGATCTTCGGTGGGGTGTCGCTGCTCGCGCATGTGATCAGCGACAAGCTGTGCGATGGCCTGCCGCAGGAGGATCGGTTCGCGAGGCTCGGCGTCACCGGCGATCGCGGCACGATGAGTTGGTGGCTTCAAGAGCGTCGTGTTCACGGTCCTGCTGGCCAGCTGTGGCAACCGGACCGAGCCGACGCCTGTCGTGCGGCCGAGCGATGCGGCCGTCGCCGCCACGAACGTGGACGCTGCGGTGTCGGGGGTAGGGTCGGGCTCGGGGTTGGCGGGGTCGGGCTCGGGGTCCGGATCGGCGGCGCCTGCGCCGGTCTACCGGACCGCGGCGAGCAAGCCGCCGGTCGACCCGGCGCTCGTGGGCTCCGGGAAGTCGTTCATGGTCGTGAGCGAGGGCGTCGACGCGACCCAGGTCGGCAAGGCGATCCTCGCGCGCGGCGGCAACGCGGTCGACGCGGCGGTCGCGGTCGCGTTCGCGCTGGCGGTCGTCCATCCCACCGCGGGCAACCTCGGCGGTGGTGGCTTCGCGGTCGTGCGGCTCGCGCCAGGCAAGTTCACGACGCTCGACTTCCGGGAGACCGCGCCGGCGAAGGCCTCGCCGACGATGTACGTCGACGCCAGCGGCAACGTGTCGAAGGACTCGCTGATCGGCCACCGCGCGTCGGGCGTCCCCGGCGCCGTCGCCGGGCTGTTCGCGCTCCACGCCAAGCACGGCAAGCTGCCGTGGAAGGAGCTCGTCGCGCCGGCGATCGCGCTCGCGCGCGACGGCTTCGTGCTCGATGCGATCCAGGCGACGGCGATCGAGGCGCTCGCGGACCGGCTCGGCAAGTTCCCGGCGAGCGCCGCGGTCTGGTTGCCGGGTGGCAAGCCGGCGCGCGCGGGGGACAAGATCGTGCTCTCCGATCTCGCGGCGACGCTCGAGCGGATCGCCCTCGGCGGCGCCGACGGCTTCTACAAGGGCAAGACCGCCGCGCTGGTCGTCGCCGAGATGACGCGGGGCCACGGGCTCATCACCGCGGCGGATCTCGCGGGCTACCGCGTGGAGTGGCGCGCGCCGCTGCAGTTCGCCTATCGCGGGCACGCGATCGTGTCGATGCCGCCGCCGTCGTCGGGTGGGATCGTGCTCGCGATGACCGCGAACATCCTGGCGCGCGTCGAGCTCGGCAAGCTGCCGTGGCACGGCGTCGAGCACGTGCACTGGCTGGTCGAGGCCTGGCGGCGCGGGTTCGCGGCGCGCAACGAGCTGCTCGGCGATCCGAAGTTCGTCGACAACCCGACCGCGAAGCTGGTGTCCCCGGCGTACGCCGACACGCTCGCGGCGACGATCACGGAGCGGGCCACGCCGTCGAAGGACATGCCGTCGTTGCTCGAGGGCACGCACACGACCAACTTCGTCGTCGTCGACGGCGCCGGGATGGCGGTCGCGCTCACCACGACGCTCAACACCTCGTTCGGCAGCTGCGTCACCGTCGGGGGCGCCGGCTTCTTCCTCAACAACGAGATGGACGACTTCGCGGCCAAGCCGGGGTCGCCGAACGTGTTCGGGCTCGTGCAGGGCAAGGCCAACCAGATCGAGCCGGGCAAGCGGATGCTGTCGTCGATGGCGCCGACGATCGTCGAGGACGCCCGCCACGAGCTGGTGCTGGTGCTCGGCGCGCGCGGGGGCCCGCGCATCATCACCGCCGTGTGGCAGGCGCTGTCGAACGTGATCGACTTCGGGATGACGGCCGACGCGGCCGTCGCGTCGCCGCGCGTGCACTTCCAGCACCTGCCCGACGTCGTGCGCTACGAGCGCGAGACGATCGATGCCGCGACCGAGGCCGAGCTGATGAAGCGGGGCTACACAGGCGGGTGGGGCGAGGTGCCGCGTGAATTCGCGTCGACGACGCTGATCGTGCGCACGCCCACGGGCTGGAGCGGCGCCGCCGATCATCGCGGCGGCGGCGCGGCGATGGGCGATTGACTACGCTACGCTGCGGACATGGCTGACGACAGCGGCGTCAACGTCTACCCGCGGCTGCCGATGCCGAAGGCGAATCGCGAGAGCGATCCGGCGCTGAAGCGGAAGGGCGGCGGCGGTGGTGGTGGCAAGGGCAAGCTGCTGGTGGTCGCTGGTTTGGCGCTGCTCGGCGGCGTCGCGATCGGCGCGATCGTCCGGCCGCTGATCGCGCCTGACAGCCGGCTCGACACGCTCGCCGCTCAGGTCGCCAGCGAGCAGCGGGCGACGAAGGTCCAGGCGGACAAGGCCGCGTTCCTCGACAAGCAGGTCGTGACGCTGACCGCGGCGAGCGACGCGCTGACGAAGCGGTTGACCGTCGCGGAGGCGGCGAAGTCGACGCTCGAGGGCAAGGCCGCCGATCTCGACAAGAAGGCGCAGGAGATCGCCGCGGTCGAGGCGAAGCTGCGCGCGGCCGTCGACAAGAGCTCGGGGTCGGTGACCAGCGAGGGCGACGAGGTGCGGCTGCAGCTCGTCGACAAGGTGCTGTTCAAGCTCAACGACGACCAGCTCACGGACAAGGGCAAGCTGCTCGTCGACAAGCTCGCGGGCGCGCTCAAGGAGCTGCCGGACAAGCAGGTCTGGGTCCAGGGACACACGGACGATCAGCCGATCTTCAACGTCCCGCTGCCGAAGCCGGCGCCGCTCAAGAAAGGCCCGAAGGCCGCCGCCGGATGCCCGATCCCCCCGCCGAAGTTCGCGACCAACTGGGAGCTGTCGTCGGCCCGGGCGCTGACCGTCGTGCACTACCTGCAGGACGTCAGCAAGATCGAGCCGGGCCGGCTCGCCGCGCTGGCGTTCGGGCAGTACCGGCCGGTGTCGAAGGTGAACAAGGCGGCCAATCGCCGGATCGAGATCGTGCTGTACCCCAAGCACCAGATCGCGATCCCCAGGTAGGGAGCTCGGTCAGCCGTCGACGAGGGCGACGAGCTCGGCGTTCGTCGGCTCGCGCGTGTAGAAGTGCATCTGGATCGCGGCCAGCGCGGGCTCGGCGCGCAGGTCGCGGATCACGTCGGTCGCACCTTCGGACGCGAGGTCGACGAGGATCGCCTGCGGCCGCAGCGCGCGGGCGAGCCGGGCGATCTGCGTCAACGCCCGGGTCATCGACACCACCGTGTAGCCCCGCTGGCTGAGCAGCAGATCGAGCTGCGCGAGCCGCTCGCGATCGTGCTCGATCACGAGGACGACTCCCGGCTCGCGGCGCGCGATGGCCGGATCGCTCTTGAGGGGCTGTGCGGGATCCTCCCCGCGCGATCGGTAGACCGCGAGCGCGACCTTGTTGAGGAGCTCGTTGACGTCGAACGGCTTCTCGACGACGTCGCTGGCCCCGAGGTTGGCCAGGTTGCCGAGGCCGTGGACCGCCGTCATGACCAGGACCGGCACGCCCGCGAGCTCCGGCTTGCTGCGCAGGGTCTGGAGGAACTGGCGACCGTTCATGCCGGGCATCATCAGATCGAGGAGGATCGCGTCGGGTGGGGTGGCGGCGATCGCCGCGAGCGCGGACTCGCCATCGACGGCGAGATCGACGACATAGCCCTCCTCGGCGAGGAAACGACGGAGCGTCTCGCGCAACATCGGTTCGTCGTCGACGACGAGGAC
>JAPLLF010000616.1 GCA_026387715.1 Pseudomonadota bacterium | reverse complement strand
CGACGTCGTCGAGCCGCCGCACTTCGACGAGCAGAAGCAGGAGCGCTCCGGGTTCCGCGCGCCGATCGCCGCGTTCGGCGTCGCGCGGAGCGCCGTCACCGTGATCGTCACGGCGGAGCCCGGCGGCGCGAACATCCGGCTCGAGCCCGACAGCGGCGACTACGTGAAGCTCACCAAGCGCGAGGTCGTGACCGTCGACGCCAACCAGCGCTCGCGCGTCCGGGTCGACGCCAGGCCGAAGGCCGATCACCTCGAGATCGAGGTCTCGGGCCAGATCCGCGCCGTCGACGGCAGCTGGGATCAGCGGCGCCGGGTCGACGATCCCGCACGGTTCGCCGCCGAGGTCCTCAGGAAGCTGCTCGCGGAGCGCGGCGTGAAGGTCAAGCGGATCGCGATCGGCGGCGCGACGCCGACGACCGCGAAGCTGCTCGCGATGCACGAGAGCTCGACGCTCGCCAACGTGCTGCGCGAGATGAACAAGCTGTCGGACAACTACGTCGCCGAGAGCGTGCTCAAGACGCTCGGCGCCGAGACCCGCAAGGTCCCCGGACCGGGCACGTGGGCCGATGGCACCGCGGCGGTCGGCGCGTACCTCGCGACGATCGGCCTGCCGACCGGCAGCTATCGCGCGGACAACGGCTCGGGCCTGTTCGCCGCGAGCTCGGTCTCGGCGACCCAGATGGTCACGATCCTCGCGGCGGCCCACACCGACTTCCGGATCGGCCCGGATCTGCTCGCGACGTTGCCGGTTGGTGGCCAGGATGGGACCCTCGCGCGGCGGTGGCACGGCCACCCGGCCCAGGGGCGCGTGCGCGCGAAGACCGGCACGCTCGATCGGGTGGTGACGCTCGCGGGCTACATCGCGATGGACGCGAACCACGTGCTCGCGTTCGCGATCTTCGCGAACGACATCGCCCCGGGAGCCAAGCCGTTCGTCCGCGAGGCCGCCGACGAGATCGTCGACGTTCTCGCCGCGTACCTGGCGCGGTGACCTGTGGTACCAAATCGCCCATGACCGAACTCAAGGGCAGCAAGACCCACGCAAATCTCAAGGGCGCGTTTGCGGGCGAGTCGCAAGCAAACCGCCGCTACCTCTACTTCGCCAAGATGGCCGACGTCGAGGGGCTCCCCGACCTCGCCGGCCTGTTCCGTGACACCGCGGAGGGCGAGACCGGCCACGCGCACGGGCACCTCGACTACTTGAAGCGCGTCGGGGATCCGGTGACCGACCTGCCGATCGGCGACACCGCGAACAACCTCCGGTCGGCGATCCACGGCGAGACCTACGAGTACACGCAGATGTACCCGGGGTTCTCCAAGGACGCGCGTGAAGAGGGCTTCGAGGAGATCGCCGAGTGGTTCGAGACGCTCGCTCGCGCGGAGCGCTCGCACGCCGGCCGCTTCGCCAAGGGCCTCGAGACGCTCGTCACGCCGTAGATCTGATCGAGGACGATCGCCCCACCGATCACCCCACCGATCACCTGGGGTTTGGGCCAAAGCCCAATACACTGCGCTCATGACCTTGGTCCGCCCCATCTCGCGCCGCGACATCAAGGGTCCGGCGATCTACGGCCCGATCCGCGATGACTACCGCCATCGCGTGATCGCCCTCAAGCGCTCCCGCCGCCTCCTCATCGGCGATCGGGTGTCGTTCGTGTTCGAGAACCGTCTCACGCTCACGATGCAGATCGAGGAGATGTGCCGCGCCGAGAACCTGACGACGGAGGTGCAGATCCAGGGTGAGATCGACGTCTACAACGAGCTGATGCCGACGGACACGTCGCTGTCGGCCACGCTGTTCGTCGAGCTACCGCCCGACATCGACGTCCACATCGCGCTCAAGGAGCTCGTCGGGCTCGACGAGCACGTCGTGCTCCACATCGGGCCGCACACGATCCGGGCGGCGTTCGAGCCGGGGCGCTCCACCGACGAGAAGATCTCCGCGGTGCAGTACGTGCGCTTCCCGCTCACGCCCGCCGCTCGTGCCGAGCTCCTCTCGCCAGGCGCCGCGCTCGCGCTCGAGATCGATCACCCGAACTATCCCCACCGCGTCGTGTGCAGTGAAGAGACCCGCGCCTCGCTGGCGGCCGACTATGCGTGACGCGGTCGCCGGCGTGATCGTGGTCGCCCTCGCCGCGTGCGGCGCGTCGGCCAAGCAGCAGGCGCAGCGCGAGCAGGTCGCGTTCAACTGCAAGGAGCGGATCGCGAGCTACGTCGCGTCGCACCACATGGCCGGCGACGAGGTCGGCGTCCAGCTCGACTGCACGGACGGCCCGCGCGTGAAGCGCTGGAAGACCGACAAGGCCGGCAAGCGGAACGAGGAGACGATCCCGCTATCACCCATCGAGTTCGAGAAGGTGTGGCGCGAGATCGACGGGACCGGCTGGCCGAACATGAAGGACTGCCTCGGGGGGACCGCTGGCAAGAACGATCCGGTCTACGTGTTCGACATCAAGGACGACCAGAATCAGGTGTCGTTCTCGTGCCAGTCGCGGTCGATGCCCTACCCCTACGACAAGATCGTCGATCCGCTCGACATGGTCGGCCTGAACCACAAGGGGCAACTCGGGGACGACGAGCCCGACGACCTCAAGAAGTTCGACAAGCGGGACCTGCAGAAGTGAAGGGCACGACCGCGGTCGTCACGGGCGCGAGTCGAGGGATCGGCCGCGCGATCGCCCTCGCGCTCGCGGGCGCCGGCGCCGACGTCGCGCTGTGGGCTCGCGATGCGCACGCGCTCGACGAGGTCGCTGCGGCGTGCCGCGCGCTCGGGGTCCGCGCGCTCGCGAGCATCGTCGATGTCACCGACGTCGCGCAGATCGCCACCGCCGCGACCGCCGTCCGCCAGGCGCTGTCGCCGGTGCGGGTCGTCGTCAACAACGCGGGGGCGGTCGTGCGCAAGGCGACGATCGACACCACCGACGACGAGTGGCGGCACGTCCTGGCGACCAACCTCGACGGCACCTTCGCGGTGACGCGGGCGCTGCTGCCCGACCTCCTCGTCGGAGGCGGACGGATCATCAACATCGCATCGATCGCCGGACGCGAGGGCACCCCGCTGCTGGCCGCCTACTGCGCTGCCAAGCATGGGGTCATCGGGCTCACCAGGTCGCTTGCCGAGGAGCTTCGCGCTGCTAAGATCGCTGTCAATGCGGTGTGCCCAGGCAGCGTCGACACGGCGATGCTTCGAGAAGGCCTTCCCGATGCGAGACCGGACATGACTCCCGACGACATCGCGCAGACGGTGCTGTTCCTGGCGACGACGGCACCGATGCAGCTCACCGGCTCCTGCATCGACGTCTTTGGATAACCCATGATGCGCGACCTCGCCCACGTGGATCCCGTCGCGCTCGACAACCTGCCGATCTTTCCGTTGCCGAA
>JAPLLF010000864.1 GCA_026387715.1 Pseudomonadota bacterium | reverse complement strand
GGTCGACGTCGAGGTCGACGCGGAGGCGATGCCGCGCGCGGCCATCGCGACCGCCTCGATCTCGCTGAGATCGAGCGGCTGCGTCGAGTCGCCGACGCTCAGGTCGTCGGGCAGCTCGATGGGTTCGGTGCGGAAGCGCTTGTTGCGCGTCGCGCCGAGCGCGCCGAGCGCGCTCACGCCTGCGCGTCCCGAGATCGCGACCGCCTCGGCGACCGCGGCCTCGGCCTGGATCGTCGCGAGCGGCGGCTCGGCGTGGGGGGTGCGATCGGCCTCGCGGTACTTGCCGATCACGCGCGCGAGGCGCCTGAGGTGCGAGGTCGTGTCGGGGTCGTCCGGCGCGAGCAGCAGCGCGACGAGGTGCGTGCGAAACGCGCGGGGGGCGTCCTTGAGCTGCTCCTCGATGACCTGCGCCTTGCGCCGGAGCAACTCGACCCGCCGCGGCGTCGTCGGGGCGCGGTCGACGAGCGCGCCGTCGACGGCGATCACGTCGTTCCACGCGCGCGCCTTGGGCGCGAGCGCGACGAGCGCGTCGCGGGTGTCCGGGCGATCCGGTGCCCACGAGAACGCCGCGAGCACGTCGGCGACCGCACCCTTGGCGTCGTTGACGCGATCCTCGAGCGTCTTGGCGCGTCGCAGGTAGAGATCGACCCGCTCGACGGGCGAGGCCGCGCCGAGCGCGATCTCGAACGCCTCGAGCACCTGCTTCCACGCGTTGCGCTGGTCGACCTCGGCGGCGAGCCGCTCGATCTCGGCGAGCACGCTCAGATCGCGGGGCGCCTGCGTGATGGCCTCGACGAGGATCGCGATCGCGCGCGGCTTGTCGCCGAGCCGGCGCTCGCACAGGCCGGAGAGCTCGCGCGACAGCGCGACGAACCGCACCACGTCGCTGGGCAACCCGCCGCCGGTCGCCACCAGGCGCTTGCGCTCGTCGGTGAGCACGTCGCCGAGCTCGCGCCAGAGGCCGTAGGCCTCGCCGGCGCGCCGCACGTCGCCGAGCGTCTGCTCGTCCGGCGCCTCCTCGTGGGCGCGTCGCCACCAGCGGAACGCGGCCTTCGGATCGCCGAGCTTGTCGGCGGTCGCCGCGGCGATCCGCTGGACGAGCGCGCGCCGCTCCTCGGCGAGCCCCTCGTAGTGCTCGGTCGTCTGCAGGATCGCGAGCATCCGCTCGAGCGTCGCGACGTACTCCTTCCAGCGCCCCAGCCGCGCCAGCAGATCCGCCGCGCCGGCGAGCGCCTCGTCCTGCTGCGGGTCGAGCTCGAGCACGCGCTTGAACGCCTGCAGCGCGCGCGTCGGGTTGTTGAGCCGATCGCGGCAGATCATCCCGATCTCGAGCCCGCGCGCGATCTTGCGCTCCGGCTCGGGCGACAGGTACATCTCGCGCTCGGCGATGCGGACCGCCGCGTCGAAGTCGCCGCGGGCCTCGTGCAGGCGGCGGAGCGCGGTGTGCGCGTCGAGGTCGTTGGGGTTGAGCTCGGCGATCACGCCGTCGAGCACGCGGATCGCATCCGCCGGCGCGCCGAGGCGTTGCTCGAAGATCTCCGCGCGCTCCATCGCGGCGTCGGTCGCCGCCGCGATGTCGTGCGACGCGAGCAGCGGGACCTGCGCGCCGAGGATGTCGGCGAGCTCGCGCCACTTCGAGGCCGCGCGGTAGAGCCGGGCGAGCGCCTCGAGCGCGCCGCGATTCTTCGGCGTGAGCTCGAGCAGGCGATGCCACGCCTTGGTCGCCCGCGCCGGGTCACGGAGGTGCTCGTCGAGCACCCGCGCGTGCTGCTCGAGCTCCATCGCGCGGACCGCCGCGTCCTGGGTGCCCGGGGCCGGCAGCGGTCGTCCGCCGTCGCGGCGCTCGAGGATCTGGACGAGCTCGGGCCAGCGCTCGGCGCGCGCGTAGAGCTCCGCGAGCGCGGCGAGCGCGTCGGGATCGGCGGGCGACGCGCGCAGGGTCTGCTCCCAGCGCTCGAGCGCGGCGAGGTCGTCGTTGCGCGCGATCGCGAGCTTCGCGAGGCGCTTGAGGAGCTTCGCGCGCTCGGCCGGGCTCGTCGACGCGGCCGCGTGGTACTCGAGCGTCTGTTCGAGCCGCGGGTCGTTCGCCTTCTCGAGGACGCGCTCCATGCGCTCGAGCGCGTCGCGATCACCCGCGAGCAGCTCGAGGACGGCGCTCGACGCGTAGACCACGCCGTCGACATCGGCGAGTCGCGTCTCGTACAGGATCGCGAGGCGGCGCAGCTGGGTGAGCCGCTCGGCGCGCTTGGCGACCGGCCAGTCCTTGGCCGCATCGGGGGCCTTGCCCTGGCGGGCCATCGCGTCGACGACGCGGCGCTCGTCGAGGTCGAGGACGCGGCGCAGCGCGGACGCGACGCCGGCGTCGTCGCCCTCGCGCTCG
>JAPLLF010000324.1 GCA_026387715.1 Pseudomonadota bacterium | reverse complement strand
GCCCGCGACCATCGCGTCCGTCGCGGCCAGGCAGCTCGCCACCACCGCCTCGTCGAACCGCGCGTGGCCCGCCGCGAGATCGGGGCCGACCTTGGCGCCGAAGCTCGCGACGCAGTCCGCGGTCCGCGCGTCGGCGCAGCCCGCCGCGTCGTACGCGCGCTGATCGAACCGGCAGGCGCACGCGTCGAGCCCGGCGCAGATCCGCTCGGAGAACGCGCGGCAGAAGCTGGCGGGCGTGGTGACCGTGGGCGCGTCGGGCGCGTCGGGCGCGCCTGGGGCATCGGGCGTCGCCGGTGGGCGCGGCGTGTTGTCGCCGCAGGCCACGCCGAGGAGGATCAGAGCGAGGACGGCGAGCTTCATGCGCCGCGAGATCTACGCCGGGCGCGTCCGGAAGTCACGTCGACCGCGTCGCACGATCCGCCCGATCGGGTTCGCCATCCGCGCGCACGCGCACCGTGCAGGCCCCACCGTTGGCGTCGACGACCGCGGCGATCACCGCAGCCTCGAACGCGACCTGCCACGGCCGGCTGCACGCCAGCACCACCGGATCCACGCTGTCGACCCAGATCTCCGGCGCGCTCGTCTCGTCCTCGCGCGTCACCAGGTGGCACGTCGCCGCGCCGAAGGCCCTGGGGTCGTGCGCGATCACGATCGCGTCGAGCGCGTCGCAGATCGCGCGCGCGCGCGCGGGGTGATGGTCCACCACCGTGACGTGCAGCCAGCAGGCGAGCGTCACAGCGCGACGCGGAGCCCCACGTTGACCGCGAGCTCGCCGGGCGCGACCGCCGTCTGGAACACGACGCGCACGCGCCGCGTGTGGATCTCGAGGCCCGCGAGCCCGTGCACCGTGACCGCGCTCGGCGAGTTGCTGCCGGAGCCGGTGATCACCGCCGTGCCGATCGGGATCTTGTCCTTGTTGATCGAGAGCTGGCTGGTCAGCTGCGCGACGACCGTGCTGCTCCCGGCGGTCAGGTCGAGCCCGCCGCCGGTGTACAGCACGAGCGCGTCGAGCAGCCGCACCCCGGTGGTCAGCTCGAGCGGCACGCTGACCGTCGTCGTGTCGACGTCGAGCGTCCCGGTCGAGCTCATGTGGATCGAGGCCTGGCTGGTCGGGCTCTTCGCGATGAAGTGGCTCTCGATCGAGCCGCCGGTCGCCGTGCCGACCACCCAGCTCGCGTACTCGAGCCCGGTCGTCGCCTGCACGCCGGTCCACCGCACGGAGCCCGGCCCGGTCGCGCGCACGAGGTGATACTGGACGTGCGCGCCGAGCGTGAGCAGCGAGCCGTCGAGCCCGTGGATCGTCGTCGACTCGTAGAACCCGTTGGCGAACACCATCCACCGCGGGTGCTGCCACCGCCCGAGGTTGACGCCCGCCATCGCGGCGAGGTTGATGATCGAGCCACCGAGCCAGGTGTTGGTCGTGCCGATCGCGACGTCGCCGTGGACCCCGCCGATGCTCACCCCGATCAGCCGGTCGCCCGGATCCGGATCGTAGTCGACGCCGAGCCCGCGCTGCGCGATCGCCGCGGTGTTCGCGAACGCGTGCAGCAGGTCGCCGAGCCGCGAGGTCTTGTACAGCTCGTCGATCCGGGCCTGCGCGGTGGCGATCAGGTCGGTGGTGCTGAGCCCCAGCTCGCTGGCGAGCTGCTGACCCCGCGCGTTGAGGTCGACCGTCACCGACGAGTCCGCGCGCGCCGTCGCCGCGGGCACGAGCAGGGCGAGCACGAGCAGGCGGCGCATGGCCCCGACGGTACCGCATCGCCGCGGCTCAACGTTCGCGGATCGGGAGCTCGAGCCCGAAGCTGCGGGCGAGCGCGAGGAGCTGCGCGAGCGCCGCGGGCACGGCGCCGAGCGGGCCGGTGGTCGCGTCGCCGCCGATCTGCGTGTAGTGGACCGTGCCGCCGTCGGGCTTGAGCGCGCCGGCGATCGCGGGCAGCGCGGTGGTGACCAGCGCGTGGAGCGCGCGGCCGTGGGCCAGCGCCTGCTCGATCTCCGCCAGCTGGCGCTGCTGCGCGGCGTCGAGTTGCGCCTCGTGGGCGCGCGCGTCGGTCTCGCGGCGCCGCAGCGCGAGGTCGACCTCGGCCACGCGCTGGCGCAGCTCGAGCGCCGCCACCTGCTCGTCGAGCTGCAGCGTGCGGGCGTGCGCGAGCTCCTGCGCCGCCGCGCGCTGCGTCGCCTCCACGCGCGCGACCTCCGCCGCGAGCCCCGCGACCTCCGCGGCCGCCCGCGCGACGCGTTGCTCCTCGGCGATCTGGATCTGCTGCAGCATGCGATCGCGGTGGAGCTCGACCTCGCGCCGCGCGACCGCCGCCGCCATGTCCGCGCGTCGGGTCGCCTCGCGGGTCTCGACCTCGGTCGCCTCGGCCTCGGTTCGCGCGGTCTGCGTCCGCGTCGCCAGCTCGGTCGCCGCACGCTGCTCGGCCACCCGCCCCGCGCGCGCCAGCTCGGCGAGCTCCGCCCGGGCCGCGATCTCGGCGCGGAACGGCGCCTGGAGGTGGGTGAACACCTGCGGGCTCGTGATG
>JAPLLF010000844.1 GCA_026387715.1 Pseudomonadota bacterium | reverse complement strand
GCGCACGTACTTGAAGAGGCGGCGAACGCGCGGGCCCATCAGAACGCCTCGCCGACGCGCAGGAACGCGAGCAGCCGAGCGGCGGCGAGGCCGGGGGTGCTGTCGTCGAGCACGCGGTAGGCGACGTCGATCGCGACCGGCAGGTACCACAGCCGCACGCGCACCCCGGCGCCCGCCGCGAGCGCGACGCCGTCGGCGAACGCGTTGGTGCCCGCGCCGGCGTTGCCGGCGTCGACGAACGTCACCGCGCCGACCTGCTTGCGGTACGGCAGCCAGCGCAGCTCCACGCTCGCCTCGACGAGGCTGCGCCCGCCGACGAGCACGTCGCAGGCCCCGGCCGCGGTGCACGCGGCGGGCGACAGGCGATCACGGCCGAAGCCGCGCAGCCCGTACGCGCCGCCGCCGAACAGCCGGGCGCCGAGCGGGACGCCGGTCGCGCCGGCGAGCACGACGCCCCCCGAGCCGCGCAGCGCGAGCGACCACGCGCCGTGGACCGCCCCGAGCGGAACGAACGCGCGCGCGTCGGCCGCGAGCTGCACCCAGCGATGATCGCCGACCGGGCCGCCCGGGGACGCGGCGGCGGTGCCGCCGAGCAGCCAGCCCCGGGACGGCTCGATCCGATCGTCGCGGCGATCGGCGACGATCCCGGCGCGGACCTCGAGGCCCCTGGAGCGGTCGGTGGTCGGCAGCGCGAGCCCGCCGGTCGTCGCGGGATCGAGCGCGGGCTGGTCCAGCGTGCGCGCGTGGCGCGCGAACGCGTCGGCGTCGAGGCTGACGCCGCGCGCGAGGGTCGCGTGGAGCCCGGGGCCCGCGACCAGCTCGCGCAGGAGCGCGGCGGGATACAGCACGTCGCGCCAGCGGGCGGTCAGGCGAGCCTCGACGGTCGTGAGCTTCTCGAGCGGGTGGCTGTACTGGACGAGCGCGCTGCCGTACACGCCGCGCGCGAGCTCGCCGTCCCCGACGATCCAGCCGTAGCCGACCTGACCCTCGAGCGCGAGGTGATGCTGGGGGGCGAACAGGTGGCGCAGCATCACGCGCACCCCGGTGAACGCGTCGATCCGCGTCGGGTCGGCCTCGATCCCGAGCTCCGCGTGGAGCTGCCGGGCGGGCGCCTCGACGACCACGATCTTGACGCCGAGCGCCGTGGGGAGCGTGCGGGGGACGAGCGTGCCGTCGGCCGCGATCTGGTCGGGGGCGAGCATGCCTCCGGAGTCGGGGTACTCGGGCAGGCGCGCGATGTCGGCGTCGCTCACGATGTTGACCGACACGAACGCGCCGGTGTCGAGCAGCGCGAGCTCGGCCCGGCGAGCGGCCGCGGTCGAGAAGCCCTCGCCGATCACGAGGCCGCTGCGCGCGACCACGGCCTCGATCGGGACTTGCGCGTTGCCCTCGACGCCGAGCGACCCGACCGTGGTCCGTGGGCCGGGGTCGAGATAGAAGAACCACGCGACCGTCCTGGCCGCGCGATCGACGAACGCGCGGCTGTAGGCGCGGGCGTGACCGTAGCCGCGATCCTGGAGGTGCAGCGCGAGCTCGAGGCGTTGCAGGCGAAACGGGTCGAGATCGATCGCGTCGCCGGGATGAAACGTCACCACCGCGCGGAGCTCGTCGGCGAGGTCGGGTGGCGCCCCGATCAGCGTCACCGACGCGAGCGGATAGTTCGGCCCCTCCCGCACCGACCAGCGCACCGCCGCGGTCTGCCGATCCGGGGCGAGCTCGACGATCGGCGCGTCGACGACCGCGTCGAACCGGCCCTTGCCCTGGAGGAACGCCTCGATGCGGCGGCGATCCTCGACGAGCCGGTACTCGTTGAACCCGCGCTGCGGGTAGAGCAGGGTCTTCGCGCGCAGGCCGAGCATCGCGTAGAGCGGCTTGTAGGCGACCTCGAGGTGCGTGCCCGGCTGTGGCGCGATCGTCACCGCGCTCACGCCGATGGCCGTGTCGCCGGGCACCTTGCTGGGTGGGTAGTGCGCTGGCCGACAGCCGGCGATGCTCGCGACGAGCGCGAGGCAGCACGGCCAGATACCTGCGGACCCCATGGGGCCGCCGACGGTACCGCGAAGGCGGCGCTACTGGATCTCGCCGATGCCGGCGTTCGCGAACGTCACGTGCTCCCATTGGGCCACCGGCGCCGACGCCGCGCCGAGCGCGATCGGCAGCGCGACGAGCTGCGTGCCGTCCCACTGCAGGCGGAACAGCCCCGACGTGCCGGGCGTCACGGTCTCGGTCGTCAGCAGGATGTCGCCGGTCATCGGGGCGACCTCCGCGGCGGTGACCCCGAGGAGCCGGCTCGTCCCGTAGTTGACGCCGAAGAAGTTCTCGTGCGGCGTCACCATGTCGATGTCCTCGATCGCGACGCCGACGTCGTACGTCGCCGTCGTGCCATCCGGGGCGATGGCCCACAGCAGCCGCTCGTTCTCGGCACCGACGATGATCTTGCCGGCCAGCGGGCCGTAGCGCGCCGGCACGTAGGGGACGACGACCATGCCCTCGAGGTGCACGCCGGTCGGCGTCGCCACCTGGGTCGGCACGCCCGCGGGCGTCACGCGCCAGATCTGGCCGAGGCTGGTCACCACGATGAGGTCCCCGTCGAACATGCCGGTGCGATCGACGTAGAGCGAGCCGCGCATCAGGCCGTTGTTGTCGCCGGGCAGGTCGACCCACGGGTTGGCGATCTGCGAGCCGTCGGCGGAGATCTTGACGATCTGGCCGTCGATGCCGTTGCCCGTGAACATGGTCCCAGGCTCCCATCCGCCCGGGTTATCCGGGCGCGCCGTCGCGATCTTCACCTCGTCGGTCAGCCCCGCGTAGGTCGAGAACGGCGCGTGGCTCCCGTCGAGCAGGATCCGATCGAAGTTCTGCGGCAACCCGGCCGTGGCGTAGTTGACCGAGACGACCACGGAGCTGGTCGGCGAGTGGAAGTCGATGCCGATCGGCGAGTTGAACGGGGTCGAGATCGCGACGAACGTCCACGTCGGGGGCGGGCCGTCGTTGCGCGGATCGATGTAGTTCGGGACGCCGTCGCCGTCGTCGTCGCCCACGCCCTCGACGACGTCGGTCAGGCCGTCGCCGTCGCTGTCGTCGTCCTTGTAGTCGGGGGTGCCGTCGCCATCGGTGTCGCGCGACGGGCTCGGCCACCGGCCCTCGACGGCGTCCGGGATGCCGTCGCCGTCGGTGTCCTCGAACGCGGCGTCGAGCGGAGCGTCGTCGTCGACCGCCGCATCCAGGGTGTGCGCGGGGCGCCCGCACGCGAGGAGCCCCAGCGCCGCGAGTGAATACAGCCTCATCTCTCTACGATCGGGCCACGTCCGCGCAAACGCAATCACGAACGCCGGCGGTATGCTGGTGGCCGTGACCGAGACCGACGTCGTGACCGCGTACTACGAGGCGTTCAACCGCGGCGCGTGGGACGTCATGTGCGGCTTCCTCGCCGAGGAGGTCGCGCACGATCTCAACCAGGGTG
>JAPLLF010000028.1 GCA_026387715.1 Pseudomonadota bacterium | reverse complement strand
GCGGAAGCGGAAGCGGAACCGGAAGCGGACGCGGATCCGGCAGCGGCAGCGGACGAGGATCCGGACTCGGCAGCGCCGTCCTGCGCGTCGAGGCGCCGCTGGCCCCCGCCAGTCGCTAGCGTGAATAGTGCTACCGTTTGCGCGTGAGGCTCGTCGCTGCACTCGTCGCCATCGCCATCCTCACGGCGGCGTGTAGCGGTCCGCCACGCAAGGTCGGCAGCGAGCCCAGCTGGCGTGGTCCGAACGGCTCGAGCCCCCCGATCGTGGCCGGGCCGGTGACCTTCGTGCCGTCGACGCAGCCCGCGATTCGCTACAACGAGCCCGTCCGCGCGCCGGCGCCCTCTGTGCTCGGCGATGCCGTGCTCGTCGCCGTGGCAGACGCTGCCAGGAAGGCCCATCGGCCGGTGCCGGTCGCCGACGCGCGGCTGTTTCGCGCGTGCGCCGAGCTCGCCGAGATCGTGCCCGAGCAGGGCCTCATCAGCTATGGGCTGGTCGAGTTTGCGCTCCAGCGCAACGGCATCATCGAGCCGTCGCCGCACCTGCTCGTCGTGTGGGGCGATCTCGCGCAGCCCGCCGCGATCGTCGGGCAGATCGCGCCGCGCGTGTCCGAGATGTTCGACGATGGTGCGACCGGGCGGGTGGGCATCGGCGCGGTGCGACGCCTCGCCGACGGGACCGGCGCGATCGTGTTCGCGCTCCAGGGCTCCGGGGTCTCGACGGCGCCGATCCCTCGCGCCGTCGCGGCGGGTGGCGCGTTCGCGGTCGACGCGACCGTCGACGGGCGCTACCGCGATCCCGAGGTGTTCGTGACGCGGGACGATGGGACGACCGAGCGGATCGACGTCCGCGCGAAGGGCAACCAGTTCTCGACGAGCATCACGTGCTCGGCATCCAAAGGCCGCCAGCAGATCGAGATCACGGCGGTGGATCCGGAGACCGGGTCGACGGTGCTCGCGAACTTCCCGGTGTGGTGCGGCCAGGATCCTCCGATCGCGATCACCGTGGAGCCGTCGCGCGACGACGAGCCGATCACGAACCCCGACGAGGCCGAGACGCGGCTGCTCGCGCTCGTCAATCGCGAGCGCGCGCTGGCGAGCTTGCCGGCGCTGCAGTCTGACGATCGCGTGCGCGGCGTCGCGCGCGCACACTCCGAGGAGATGCGGCGCACCAAGCTCGTCGCGCACGTGTCGCCGACGACGGGTTCGGCGTCGGATCGCGTCCGCGTCGCGAACATGAACAGTCCCGGGCATCGCGCGAACATCATGTCGCGCCAGGCGACGCGCGTCGGCATCGGGGTGGTGTTCGGCGAGGAGGTCTCCGGGCGCAAGGAGCTGTTCATCACCCAGGTGTTCACGCGGGTCCCGCCGAAGATCGATCCGACGGAGGCCGCGGCGGGGCTGGTCGCGAAGCTCGACGCGGTCCATCACGTCACGCTGTCGCCCAGGCTGATGCAGATCGCGACCGAGGCCGCTGGGCAGCTCGCCGCTGGCAGGACGCGCGACGAGATGTGGCCCGCGGTGCGCAAGAAGGTCGACGCGCTCGGTGGGCTCTACGCGAAGGTCGGTAGCGTCGTGACCGCGAGCTCGGATCTCGACGCGCTCGAGGCCAAGGCGCTGTTCGGGGAGTACCTGCCCGACGACGTCGGCGTCGGCATCGCGCAGGGGCGACATCCGCAGATCGGCGAGGACGCGATCTGGATCGTGATCCTGATGGCGACGAAGCGTTAGACGGCGCTAGACGAGCACGCCGGGGTTCATGATCCCGCGCGGATCGAGCGTGCGCTTGACCGCGGCGAGCGCCTCGCCGAACAGCGCCGGACGCTCGCGCGCGTACCACGGCTGGTGGGTGCGTCCGACCGCGTGGTGGTGCGTGATCGTGCCGCCCGCGGTCGCGAGCGCGTCACTCGCGGCGGTCTTGATCGCGCGCCATTGCGCGAGCTCGTCGCCGACGCGCAACGGGCCGACGAACGTGTAGTACGGCGCCGGGCCGTCGGGGTACGCGTGCGTGAAGCGGCACGCGACGAGGCCGCCGCCGCACGCCTCGTCGAGCGCGCTCCGCACCGCGGCCGTCACGCGCGCGTGCAGCTCCGGGAACTGCGTCCACGTGCAGGCGGTCTCGAACGTGTCGGACAGCACGCCGATCGAGAGCAGCGCCGACTGCAGGTACGGCGCCGCGAAGAACGCCTTGCGCCACGTCGCACCTTCGCCTTCGCCGCCACCTTCGCTGCTTCCATGGGAGTCCGCCGACGACGCGATCTCACCGCCGTGGTCGCGGCACAGCTCCAGCGCGCGCGCGAGCCACGCCGTCATCGGATGATCGGCGGACTCGAAGCCGAGCAGCAACACGCTCGTGCCGTCGAACCTCACGCGATGCAGGCGGGCCTCCTCGGCATCGAGCAGGCGCGCGTTGCTCGGCTGCAGCCCCGACTGCGCGATGGCGCGTACCGCCGCGACGCCCGCGAAGAAGTCGCGATACGTGACCGAGGCCCGCGCGCGCCAGCGCGGGCGCGGCACGACGCGCATCCACGCCTCGGTGATCACGCCGAGCGCGCCCTCGGAGCCGAGCAACAGGCGCGCGGCCTCCGGACCGGCGCCCGATGCCGGATGGCGATGCGTCGCGATCGTGCCGCGCGGCGAGACCAGCTCGAGCGCGTGGCAGTGCTCGTCGATGTGCGTCGGCCCGGTCGCGTAGTGGCCACCGGCGCGGGTCGCGAGCCAGCCGCCGAGCGTCGAGAACTCGAACGACTGGGGATAGTGGCGCAGGGTGAGGTCGTGCGCGCCGAGCTCGGCCTCGAGGCGCGGCCCGAGGGTCCCGGCGCCGATGCGCGCGAGCCGGCTCGTCGAGTCGACCTCGTGCACGCCGGCGAGGGCGCCGAGATCGAGCGAGACGAGCGCCTCACAATCGTGGCGCGCGAGCGCGGCGTCGACGCCGCCGACCACCGAGGTGCCCCCGCCGAACGGGACCACGGCCCAGCCGCGCGCGTCGCAGATGTCGAGCACGGCGCGCACCTCCGCGGCATCGCGTGGGCGCGCGACGAGGTCGGGCGCGCCCACATAGTCGCCCGCGAAGCCAGCGACGAGATCG
>JAPLLF010001023.1 GCA_026387715.1 Pseudomonadota bacterium | reverse complement strand
GCGATCGCGGGGGATGCCGATGCCGGTGTCGCGGAACCGCACCTCGGCGAACTGGCCGTAGCCGAGGCGCGAGCGCCGGCGGCGCGTCGTGAGGATCTCGAGCGTGCCGCCCTCGGGCATCGACTGGATGGCGTTCTGGCCCAGGTTCAAGAACACCTGGAGGAGGGACTCGGGGTCGCCGGCGATCTGCGGGAGCATCTCGTCGATGCGGATGCGGATCTCGACCGCTTGCTTGGCCTTGGCGATGTCCTGCTGGAGGAGCTGCACCGTCTTGCGGACGACGAGGTTGAGATCGAACTTGCTCGCGCCCTCGCGCCCCGGCCGCTCCGCGCGCGCGTAGTCGAGGAACCGCGTGACGACGTTGTTGAGGCGGTTGGCCTCCTCGACGATGATCTCGAGCAGCTCGTTGGTCTCGCTCGCCGGCGGCGCCGGTCGCCCCTCCTGCGTGATGAGGAGCTGCGCGGCGCCCTTGATCGCGCCGAGCGGATTCCGGATCTCGTGCGCGAGGCCCGCCGACATCTCGCCGAGCGCCGCGAGGCGATCGCGCTCCTTGACGCGGTCGTAGGCCTGGCTCGACTCGATCACGCGCGCGGCGCCGATCGCGAGCTGCCGGAACGTCTCGACGTCGTCGGCGTCGTACGCGTTCTCGGTGCGATCGTCGCGCACGCAGAACAGCCCGAGCAGCCACGGTCCCTGCTCGGTCTCCGCCGAGCCGAGCAGCGGGAACACGATGCCGGCGTGGAGCTCGTCGAGCCGATCGCGCAGCGCGACGAGCGGCGCGAGCTGCTCGGCCTTGGTGCCGTCGGTGCCGCGCTCGGGGGTGAAGTCGGCGATCTCGCGCTTGAGCACCTCGCGCTCGACGTAGCCCTCGCGCACCCGATCGAGGAACACGCGCTCCGAGTTCGCGTCGAGCCGATCGAGCCCCGGCTTGCCGAGGAAGCCGGCGCGATCGAACCCGGCGCCGTCGGGATCGAGCAGGTACACCGACGCGTCGGTCACGCGCGCGCTCTCCTCGAGCGCGGTGATGATCCGCTGCACCATGTCCGGAATGTCGACGACGCCCGGCAGCTCCTTGCGCACGGTGTCGAGCCGGCCGCGCAGCTCGGTGCGCTGCCGGAGCAGCCAGCGGTTGATGCCGTTCTCGAGCCAGCTGCGCACCGGCTCGAACAGGATGAGGATCACGAACGCGGCGACCAGCGCGTTCAACAGGTACAGCCCCTGCTGCCCGCCGCCGATCCAGTACAGCAGGAAGCCGTAGACGGCGGTGAGCAGCACGACGAGCGTACCGAGCACCGCCATCTTGCCGACGAGCTCGTTGAGATCGATCAGCCGGTAGCGGAACAGGGTCTGCGACAGGAAGTAGAGGTAGAGGATGCCGAGCACGTTGCCGACGGCGGGCCACGCGACGCCGAACCGCGGCAGCACGTCGGTCAGGGTGAGCGTCGTGGCGACGAAGCCGCCGAGCGTGAGGTAGCCGACGCGCGTGCGCTCGACGCGCTTGGTCGTCGCGCGATACTGCATGTACATGTCGTAGACGCAGCGGTAGAGCCCGCCGAACACGTAGGTGCCGAACGGCAGCAGGTACCAGGTCTTCTCGTGGATCGGATGGATCACCGCCGAGTAGATCAGCGTGCCGTACGCGAGCAGCGTCCACGCGAGGGTGACGCGGGGGCCGCGCTTGGGGCCGCCGATCGAGGGCTGCGACAGGAACGCCCGGAAGAACCGGATCGCCGTCGGCGGGATCGTCGCGGCGGCCCACAGCGACAGCCACCGCATCACCGGGCTCTGCGTGGCGCCGTCGATGAACGTGCACAGGTGCCATGCGGACACGATGAACGTGAACGCCGCGAACGACGTGTACATCTTGTCCTTGCGCGAGCGCAGCAGCACCGACGCGCCGATCGCGAGGATCAGCAGCGCCGCGAGCAGCGCGGAGACCGCCTGGACAT
>JAPLLF010001256.1 GCA_026387715.1 Pseudomonadota bacterium | reverse complement strand
CTGGCCCATCGGGACCAGTAGATATCGAAGCCTCCGCGTCGCGCCATTCGCGATTGTCGCGCCCGCCCTACACCGCGCGCAAGGAATCGTTTCGCCGGACACGAGCCAGACTAGCGTCCGAACGTGGCAAGCTCCGCCAGATGAGCACCCGCGTGCACGTGACCCTGGCGATCCTCCTGGCCAGCTGCGGCGACAACGAAGTGCATGGGCCGTTCGACGTCCGCCCGAGCGTCGAGCAGCTCGCGGTGACCCACGCGCCCGCGATGACCGAGCTCGAGGTGGTCGACGCGAGCGGCGTGCGGGTCGCGGTCGGCACCACCGACGTGCACGGCAGCCTGATGTTCCGCGAGCTCGCGCCCGGCCCGGGCTACGAGGTCCGGACGATGGTCGAGCCGATCGCGACCGTCGGGCCGCTCGAGGTCATGTCGATCGCGTCGAGCGCGCCGCCGCCCAGCCTGTACACGCGGCAGAAGCTGGTCGCGGGGAGCCAGTACATCACGACGCGCGACGGCACCACGCTGTCGGCGTTCATCACGATGCCGGGGCCGATCGACCAGGGCCCCTACCCGACCGTCGTGACGTACTCCGGTTACGACGAGGCGCATCCCGGGAAGCCCGCCGTCGACGCGTCGCTGATGGGGCTGTGCGACACCTTGCCGATCCTGTGCAACGCCCCGACGAACCCGTCGGCGTTGATCGCGGGCCTGTTCGGCTACGCGACGGTGAGCGTCAACGTGCGAGGGACGGGGTGCTCGGGCGGCGCGTTCGACTACTTCGAGACCATGGAGCTGCTCGACGGCTACGACGCCATCGAGACCGTGGCCGCGCAGCCGTGGGTCGCGAACGGCAAGGTCGGCATGGTCGGGCTGTCGTATCCGGGCATCACGCAGCTGTTCGTCGCGAGCCTCCGGCCGCCGCACCTGGCGGCGATCGCCCCGATGTCGGTGATCGGCGACTCGGCGACGACGATGTTGCCCGGCGGCATCCTCAACGACGGGTTTGCGACGCAGTGGATCACGCAGGTGATCAGCAAGGCCAAGCCGTACGGTCAGGGCTGGGAGCAAGATCAGGTCGACGGCGGCGACAAGGTCTGTGCGGAGAACCAGCTACTCCACGACCAGTACGTCGACAACGTGGCGGTCGCGCGCGCGATCAAGTTCTACGATCCGGCGAAGCACGATCGATACAACCCGACGACCTTCGTCGACAAGATCGAGGTCCCGGTGTTCCTCGCGAGCGCGTGGCAGGACGAGCAGACCGGGCCGTACTTCTTCTCGTTGCTCGACAAGTTCACCAGCTCGCCGGCGCGGCGCCTGACGGTCTACAACGGCGTGCACGTCGACGCGTTCCAGCCGGCGGTGCTGCGTCGACGCGGCGGTGGCGATGTGGAAGAGCGAGCCGCCGCTGCGCGCGCTGTTCGAGAGCGGCTCCGGCGACGCGGCCGGCGCACCGGTGCCGACCTTCGAGCACGGGTTCAGCCAGTGGCCGCCCAGCGAGACGACGGTGGCGCGGCTCTACCCGCAGCCGGATGGCTCGCTCGCGGCGACGATGCCCGCGACGGCTGCCCCCGCGGCGACGTTCACGCTCGACCCCGACGCGGGCGCGCGCGGGATCCTGGTCGACGGCAGCGTGTGGGATCTGCTCCCGCACTACGACTGGCGTCAGCCGGCGCCGGGCACCGCGGTGGTGTGGGTGGGCGCCCCGCTGGCGGCCGATCAGGTGATGATGGGCACCGCGAGCGCGGATCTGTGGCTGCGCTCGCCGGTCGCGGACGACGCGGATCTCGAGCTGACGATCAGCGAGGTGCGCCCCGACGGCCAGGAGATGTACGTGCAGTCCGGCTGGGTGCGGGCGAGCGCGAGCGCGAGCGGCCCCGCCGCGACGCCGCTGTGGCCCGCGCCCAGCGTCCTCGAGGCCGATCACGCGCAGCTCGTGCCCGGCCAGTGGACCCAGCTCCGGGTGGGGACCGCTGGCTTCCAGCACGTGTTCCGCGCCGGCTCGCGCGTGCGCATCTCGATCGACACACCGGGCGACACCCGGGCGGAGTGGCGGTTCGCGCTCGCGACGTTCCCGGGTGGCGCGACGTACGAGATCGGCGTCGACGCCGCGCACCCGTCGAGCGTGGCGTTGCCCGTGCTCGCCGGAGTCAGCGCGCCGAGCCCGCTGCCGCCCTGCCCGTCGCTGCGCGGCCAGCCGTGCCGCACCTTCATGCCTTACACGAACACGCTCGCGAACTGAGCGCGGTCAGATCCCGGTACCGAAGATCATGGTGCCCGTAGCATTACGGTAGCCGCCGAAATCGGGCGCCTTGACGTCGAGAACCACGCCGGAGAGTCCGGTGTTGGCCGGGGTGAACGTGACCGCCACCGTGCAACTCGCTCCGGCAGCGAGCGTGGTGGTGGCGCACGTATCGGTGGTGATGGCGAAGGCTCCACCCAAGATGATCTGGAGCGAGGTGGCGATCGGGCCGATCGGCACTCCGAGCACGTTCTTGATCGTGAAGGTCTTCGGTGTGGAGGTCTGACCGACCGTGGTGTCGGGCAGCGGGACCTGGCCCTGGGGGGTGATCGTGAGCGTGAGGCCATAGCCTGCCGTGAGGGCGAAGGTGCCCCCGCCGGGGGTCGCCATCGCGGAGACGTGCGCGAAGTCGCCGCCGGATCCCAGCGGCGTGGTCGCCGTCGGCGTGTAGTCCACCGTGAACGTGCACGAGCCACCGGCCGCCAGGAGCTGTCCGGCGCAGCCGGTGGGGTTCAGGTGATAGAGGGACGCGTCGTCGATGCCGAGGACGATCGGTCCGGAGGCCACGGTGCCGGTGTTCGTGATCGTCGCCGTGATCGGCGCGGACGTGAGCCCGATCCCTTGCCCCAGGAAGTCGATGCGATCCGGCGCGATCGTCAGCACGTTCGGCTGGATGACGTTCGCGCGCATGTGCGCCGTCGCGGTCGCGCCGCCATCCGCCGTCAGGACGAGCTGGCCATCGAGCGGCCCCTCCATGATGGGCACCAGCTCGAGGTCGATGACGCACGTGCCGTCGGTGATGCAGTACCGGCTGGTGATCGCGAAGCTCGCGGGGTCCGACAACGTCGCGGTGATGACCTGGCCCGCGGCGTGGGCGATCCTCGCCTCGAACATCTGCCGCGAGTTGAGCGGCACGGTCACCTCCGCGGTCGGCAGCATCGTCACCGCGAGCTCGGTGGGCGCGTCCGCAGCTGCATCGAATGCGTCGCCGGCCGCATCAGGTAGGGTATGGGGATTGCCACCGCAGGCGACGAGGGCAGCGACCACGATGAGCTTCATCGACCGATCTCACACCAGATTCACCGGCCTGAGCGCGCAAGCAGTGGCAAAGCGGGATCCGATCGCAGGATCGACCACATGACCGGCGTCACCCGGTTTCTGCCCGCGCCCGTGTTCGGCGCCGAGCTCGCCGCGGTCCTCGACGCGTCGGCGTGCGCGACCCTGATCGACGAGCTGGGCGTGCGCGGCTTCCAGGCGACCGCCACCGCCTATCCCCGCGGCTATCGCGACAACGATCGGATCGTGTTCGACGACGCGCCGCTCGCGGCGCGGCTGTTCGCGCGGGTGCACGCGGCGCTGCCGTACGAGCTCGATCACGAAGGAGAACGCTGGCGACTCGTCGGACTCAATACGCGCTTCCGGGCGTGTCGGTATCGTGGCGGCCAGGCGTTCTGCATCCACCGCGACGGGCCCTACGTGCCGACCACGTCGACGCGATCGCTGCTCACGCTGCAGATCTACCTCGACGACGCGTCGGTGATGACCGGCGGCCACACGCGGTTCTACGCCGATCGCGACGGCCTCGAGACCTGGGCGTCGATCGCACCGACGCGCGGCACCGCGATCGTGTTCGATCATCGGGTGTGGCACGACGGCGAGGCGGTCACGGCGGGCGCGAAGCACGTGATCCGCACCGACGTGATGTACGCGCGCGCGACGGGCCCGGCCGAGCTCGCGCGCGGCGAGATCGGCGCACATCGAGGGTACGCGTGGCGCGTGATCGACGGCGGCGACGGCACGCTCGTGACGTCGGGCCGCGACGGCGTGGTGCGGCGCTGGCGATCGACGCTGATCGGCGAGCACGACCTCGGCGGTGGCTCGGTGACCGCGCTCGCGCGCGCCCACGATGGCCGGCTGTGGTGTGGCACGCGCGCGGGACAGATCGTCGTGATCGCCGGCGACGTGGAGCTCCGCCACGCCGGTCGCGACGCGATCCTGGCGTTGACCGCGCGATCCGGAGGTGGCGTTGCCGCAGCGACCGCCCGCGGCGAGCTGCTCGAGCTCGAGCACGCGAACGGCCACGCCACGCGCACCACGCACGCGCACGATGGCTGGGCGTGGGCGGTGCTGGCCGAGGGCCGCGACGCCCTGCTCTCGTGCGGCGACGATGGGCAGGTCGTCCGCACCGAGGCCGGTCGTCCCACCACGATCGCCGCATACGGTCGTCCGCTGCGCGCCCTCGCCCAGCTCCCCTCGGGCACGCTGGTCGTCGGCGGCGGCGACGGCACGCTCCACCTGCTCGGCGACCGACGCGCGAGCTGGCGCGGCCACGCCGCCGCGATCACGAGCCTCGCGGTGGCCCCCGACGGGACCTTCGCGTCGAGCTCCGAGGATGGCCGGATCGCGCACTGGCGAGAGGACCAGCTGCTCGCGACCACGACCACGCGCCCCGACTTCGTCACGTGCGTCGCGTTCGCCGCGATCCCCGGAAGCGAGCCCCAGCTCGTCGCGACCGGCTACGACGGCCTGCTCTGGCGCGTCGCGTTCGAGGACCCTGCCGGCTAACCCCAACTCGTGGCTAGCGGCGATAGCCGACCGTCAGCATCGCCGTGCGACCGGTGGTCTCGTCGGTCGCGTCCCCCATCGAGCCGCCGCGACTGGTCAGCGCGCCGTCGACGACCATCGCGAGGTTGCCGTGCTCGTAGCCCACCCATGCCTGCGCGCGGGCGTCGTGGTCGGTCATGTGGGTGTCGGCGGTCAGGATCTCCTGGTCGCGATCCGCGCCGTCGAGCGATCCGAACAGGCTCGCGGCGAGCGTGCCGCCGACGTTGAGGCCCCGGTAGTTGACGTTGATCCGGGGATCGAGCGACGCCCCCATCGCGTAGTAGTAGGGCTGCGCCTTGCCCTGCATGGCGTTGCGGATGGTCTCCGTGCCGTGGTCGGTCCGCCAGGTCTCGTACGCGCTGGACTTCACCATGGCGAAGTCCAGCGCGAGGTCCGAGCCGAGGGTGACGGTCGTCTCGCCGCTGCGCAGCTCGAGATCGAGCGTCGGGCCCGCGCCGACCTTGGAGAGCAGGTCCCAGGCGCGATCGGGGCGATCCTTGACGTTGCGGTACTCGAAGCCCGTGTTGAGGCCGACGTAGAGCGCGTGGTTGGTGCCGTTCTGGTAGTAGCCGACGAGGCTCGCCTCGGTCGTGCCGCTCACGGCGCGGACGCCCTCGGTGTCGCTGGACAGCGCGACCGCGTAGCCGACCTTGCGACCTCCCATCACCGTGCCGCTGCCGGTGCGCGGGACCCGGTCGAGCTCGCCGGACGTGCTGAGCACGCCGAACGGCGACCCGTTCTCGATGCCGACGCCGCTGCGGATCTCGAACGAGGTCTCGTCGACGTGGTGGGCGATCTGGTAGGCGGTCTCGCCGATCGAGACGCCCGAGGCTTGGTCTTGGCGGCGCTCATGTCGTGCGAGAGCTGCCAGTCGACCTCGTTGGGTTTGCCGTTGTCGCGCCAGTACCAGCGATTGCCGACCGCGAAGATCGTGGCGAGCTCCAGCGTCATCCGCAGGTGGCGACGGTGCGGCACCCGATCGGTCAGGTCGACGTGCGCGACGGCCTGGTCGGCCTCGGAGAAAGCAGTAGCCGGCGCGGCCTGCGCCGTGCTCGGGGACGTGCCGAGCACGGTGGCGAAGGTGGCGAAGGTGGCGAGGGTGGCGAGGCCCGCGGTGGTGAGCGGTTTCATGACCCCAACATGCTGCCGGGGTACGTGAAGCGACCAGGGGACACCCCGTGACGTCCACGTGAGCCTGGATGGGATTCGCGTGAGGTCGGGGTGGGTTCCCCGCGCGTCAGCAGTCGCCGGGACAGGTCGTCGCGGTCTCGCCCCCGTCGCAGCGCGCGTCGCCGCACGCGGTCGGGCACGGGCCGCAATCCCCGGGGCACGACTGACAGCTCTCGAGGGTGGACTCACACGTGCCATCGCCGCAAGAATCACAGGCGAAGCGACAGTCGGCGTCGCCGCAGCCGATCTGACCGTCGCGATCGAGGTCGAGCGCAGGCCCGCAGGTATCGGCCACCCCAGGTCCTTGCCAGCGCAGCTGCCACGCGTCGGTCAAGGGGAGCTGATCGCCATTGGCGTCCCGGTACGCGTTGCGATACCCACCGAACACGAGCGCGCCGCTCCCGTCGGGCTCGGGCACGACGAGCGCGCCCGCGCGGCTGCCCGGCGTCGGTGGCACCGCGACCGGCGTCCACGTCTTGCCGCTCCATTCCCAGGTGTCGGCGAGCCCTTCACCACCACCCTTGAGGCCGCCATGGAGCACCACGTGCCCACGCGCCGGCAGGTCCACGAGCGCAGCCGAATGCCGCGCCTCGGGCCGCGGGGTGCTGTCCGCGGCGTGCCAGCTCGAGCCGTCCCACACCCAGGTGTCGTCGAGCACCGCGCCGGACGTCGTGGCCGTGAACTGCTTGCCGCCGAACAGCACGAGCTCGCCGCGGGTGCGGTCGAGGGTGAGCGGGAACGTGTTGCGCGCGGGCGGGAGCTGGTCCGGGTGAAGCTCGCCCCACGTCGTGCCGTCCCACGCCCACATGTCTCCGACGCTGACGCCGCCCGCGAAACCGCCGAACATGATCACGCGTTGCGCGCGCAGATCGTAGGCGAGCGCGGTCGTGAACCGGACGGGTGGCGAGGTCGCGGGCGCCGCGAGCGTCCAGGTCGTGCCGTCCCAGAGCCAGGTCTCGGCCACGAGGAAGCTGGTGTAGAGCACGGTGATCCCGCGCGCCTCGTCATAGGCGAGCGCGTTGTAGCCGCGCAGCGGCACCGACGGACCTTGCGTCCAGCTCGTGCCGTGCAGCTCGTAGGTCGCGCCGTTCTCGTCGACGACGACCGCGACGCCCCGGCGCGTGTCGAACGCGACCTCCGCCCCCGCCAGCGCGGGGAGCACGGTCTGGTGCGCCGACCACGCGCTGCCGTCCCACTCCCAGGTCCGCGGATCGGGGCTCGCGGTCGCGCCGCCGAACACGACGACGCGCCCGCGGTCAGGGTCCGCCGCCATCGCGTGCGCCGTGCGCGTCGGCGGGAGGGCGATCGCGTCCTCGGTCCAGCCGGTGCCGTTCCATCGCCACTGATCGGCGAGGCCACCGAACAGCACCATCGTCTGGGTCACGACATCGAACGCGAGCTGCGCGCTCGCGCGCGTGGGCGGCTTGCCGGCCGCGACGCTCGCCGACCGCCACCCCGCGGCGTCGAGCAGCCAGAGCTCCCCGTCGGTGGGGTAAAGGAGGCTCTCGGAGCCGTTGAAGGTCCGACAGTCCCCGCCGAATAGCGTCATCACACCGCGCGCCGGATCGAACGCCATCGCCGCGCCGCCGCGCCCGTCGGCGGCGTTGACGGAGCACGCGGGAAAACTCGCGGTCAGCTGGCGCGTCCACGTCGCGCCATCCCACAGCCAGGTATCGGCGTATTCGGGCGTGTCGACGACGGCCTGCTGGAACAGCTGCCGGTCACCGCCGAACATCACGACGCGTGCGCGGACCGCATCGAACGCCATCGCGTGGCGAGCTCGAGCCGGCGGCGTCGTCGGGCTGACGATCGAATTCCAGCGAACGCCGTCCCACTCCCAGGTGTCTGCGAGGAAGTTGCCGTCGGCGGCCTTGCCACCGAACAGCACGACGCGATGCCGGACGTGATCGTAGGCCATCACGTGCCCCGCGCGCGCGGACGGGTTCGACGG
>JAPLLF010000134.1 GCA_026387715.1 Pseudomonadota bacterium | reverse complement strand
CGTGACGCTCGGCGAGCGCGCCACGCGCGCGCACCACGTCTTCGACGCGGCCCAGTGCTGGGAGCTCGCGCTCCAGAACCTGCCCGCGCCCGACGTGCGCCGCGCGACAGCGTTGCTCGGGCGCGCGCGGGCGCGCCAGCGCCTCCAGCGCCTCGCGGAGTCGCTCGGTGATCTCGACGAGGCCCTCGCGATCGCCGACGCGCTCACCGACGCGACCGCCGCGCGCGAGCTCGTGGTCGCGATCCTCCTCGAGCGCGCGACGACGCACGACCTCAAGGAGGACTACGCGGCCGCGGCCGCGTCGACGGCGGGGGCACGCGTGCGCAGCTCGTCGACGACCGATCCGGTGATCGCGCTCCGCCTCGCGCTCGCGGAGGGACGCGCGCGCTTCCGCGACGGCGACCTCGCCGGGACGTCGAGGATCCTGCAACGCGTGATCGCCGACGCGCACGCGGCGAGCGCCGATGCCTACGAGCTGGGTGACATCCTCGCGGTGGCCGAGCTCCTGCTCGGCCCGACGCTCGTCGACCTGGGCGAGATCGACGCCGCCGCGGTGGTGTTCGCCGATCTGGTCGCGCGGTGCGAGCGCAGCGGCGATCGCTTTCATCTCGGGGCCGCGTATGGCAATCGCGCGTGGCTGTCGTTCGCGCGCGGCGACATCGACGGGACCCAGGCCGATCTTCGGCTCGTCATCCAGATCGCGCGCGAGAGCGGCCAGGCCCACCTCGAGCGCGCCGCGACCCACAACCTCGCGGAGGATCGGCTCTGGCAAGGATCGCTCGACGAGGCGCTCGCGCTCGTCGAGCGCAGCCTGGCGATCGTGCGCGCGCACGAGGGCGCGGTGTGGCTCGATCAGCTGCTGCTCGCGCGCATCCACGCGGCGCGCGATGATCGCGGCGCGCTCGCGCCGCTGCTCGACACGCTCGCGGCGATCGCGCCCGCGACCACCGCTCCGGTGCTCGCGGTCCTGCGGTGCGTCGTCGATGGGGCAGCCCGTGAGGGCTGGGAGGTCGCGCTCGCCGGGCTCGAGCCCCTGACCCTCGATACCCGCTGCGAGCTCGCGCACCTCGCGCTCGATCGCCAGATGCTCACGGCGGCGACCCACGCACACGTCCTCGAGCTCGCGAAGGACCATCCGATCTGGTCGCGTCGCCTACACTGACGTAGGAGACACGCAACGTTCCGCGTCCCCAACCCGGCCACCGGGTGTTACTTCTAGACGCGTGGAGCCCGTCGTCTACCCTCCGGACGTTCCCGGCTACCGGCTCGAGCGGCTGATCGGCGAGGGCGGGTTCGGGCAGGTGTGGCGTGCGCATCGAGGCACCGACGAGCGGCTCGTCGCGATCAAGATCCTGCACCTCGAGCTGGTGCGCTCCGTCGATGCGATGCGCCGGTTCGAGCGCGAGCTCGACGCGATCGGCCGACTGCATCATCCGCACGTCGTGCGCGCGGAGGGGCATGGCCACCTCCCCGACGGCCGTCCGTTCGTCGTGCTCGAGTACGTCGACGGGCCGAGCCTGCGCGAGGTGCTCCACGAGCGCGGGGCGCTACCTCCGACGGAGGTGCTCGCGATCCTCGGCCCGCTCTGCGAGGCGCTCGCGGTCGCGCACGCGGCGGGGCTGGTGCATCGCGACGTCAAGGCGTCGAACGTGATCCTCGAGCGGCACGCCCGCGCGCTCCGGCCCGTGCTCCTCGACTTCGGCCTCGTGAAGCTGATCGACGACGTCGGTCCAGGGTTGACCTCGTCGCGCAGCATGCTCGGAACGCCGGCGGCGATGGCGCCGGAGCAGCTCCGCGGCGGCACGGTCGACGCGCGCACGGATGTCTATGCGCTCGGGCTCCTCGCGTACCACATGCTGACGGGGGTGCCCGCGTACGGTGGTGGGCCCGGCGTCGTGCAGAGCTACCTGCAGCTCCATACACCTCGCCCGCGTCCGTCGAGCAAGGTCGATCTCGATCCCGCGATCGACGAGCCGATCGCGAGGGCGCTCGCGCCCGATCCGGACGAACGGTTCGCGAGCACCCTCGAGCTCCTCGCGGGGTTACGACGGGCGATCGAGCCGAGCTCCGTGAGCCCGACGACCGAGATCGACGTGCTCGCGCTCTACATCGAAGGTCGACCCGAAATGATCTCGACCGTCACCGATCTCGCGACCGGGGTAGGGATGCGTGTGGCGCTGTCGGCACCCGACAGTTTCTTGGCTGTCATTTCTCGTCATGCGGCCAACCCGCACGTCGTGGCTCAGCTCCGGACCACCCTCGAGATGTTGGTCGTGAATTCGAGCAATCCCACGAGGATCGCGCTCGGATATACCCGAGCAACCATCGAGCCCCAGGTGGATGGACCCGCGCTGGATGTCGAGTCGTGGGCGCTACTCCCACTACCGATCGGTGTGTGGGTCGGGGAGGGTCTGTAGCCTCGATCCGCGCAGGATGAGGGCCCAACACCTCGTTGCAGACTAGGTAATTCTACTGTGACACTGGACCGCAATGAAGCTTGTAACCATGGCAATCCTGGCGAGCCTGTCGATCACCGCGTGTGTTGATGACGCTGATTCGGGCGATGGGGAGATCTCGGAGGCATCCCAGGCCGTCGTCAGCACCAACGCGCTGTCGTTCAACCGCATCGCGACCAACCGCATCGCGACCAACCGCATCGCCACCAACGGGCTCGGGCAGGGCGTGTTCGCGCTCGACACGGCCAGCGCCGGCGAGCTGCTGTCGACCCCCGAGGGGCGCGAGCTCCTGACCTACGTGGTCAGCTGCGCGCTGGCCAAGACCCAGGTGCTCGAGGGTAGCTACGCGGGGACGACCTACACGTTCGGGGGGGACATCGGCCTCGCGAGCGCGTGGGTCGATCGCGCGCTCGATCCGAGCGCGCAGCGCTGGGTCAGCGCGTGTCTCCTGTCACGCGTCAACGCTCACGACATCTCGGTGTTCATCTCGCTGCGTGGCCAGAACCCGCACCTCGACGTGGGCGCTACGGAGGCGGCGGCATACGTGGTCGAGGAGGGCGCGTTCTACGGCAACGTGTTCGTCGAACCCGAGGCGCCGCTGATCGCGTTCGCGTGCCGTGGCCTCGATCAGGCCAAGGGTGAGACCGCGCCTGGGACGCCGCTGGCCGATCGCGACTGCACCGAGCCGAGCACGAGCGAGAGCACGCCCGGCAAGACGCAGTGCGGCTTCACGTTCGCGGGCAACTGCGGAGCCTTCGCCGGGGGCTCCACCCGGCACGACGACGACGACGACGACGCGCCACACGCGTGCGAGGGCCAGGCGAAAGATGGTGGTTATCGCAAGTGCCACACCCGGGCGAGCGCCGAGCCCGAGGACGACGCGGCGGCCACGCGCTATCGCGAGGTCATCACCGTCTTCCTCACGCCGTGATCGCCTCCTGAATCGCTTCTTTGCTACAACGAACGCGTGAGCATCACGCGACGCATCCTCGAGAGCACGCAATCGGGCTTCTCGAAGTTGACCTCCCTGGTGATCGCGGACGACGAGCCGCTCTCCCACGTCGAGGCCGCCGCGCTCCAGATCGAGCTGGCGGCGCGCAAGGCCGCCCGCGCCAGGACCCCCCGCGCATCGCTCGACAATCCCCTCGCCAAGCTCGCGACCTCGGATCCCAGCGCGCGCGCGACGCGCGAGCGGGCGGCGCGCGAGCGGGCGGCGCGTATCCACAAGGATCGCGACGATCGTGCAGCCCGCCAGAAGGTCGCGGCGGACGACGCGTTCCGGCGGATGAAGGATCAGGCCGCGCGCGGGACCTGGTCGACCGGCCCCACGCCGGGGTCGTCGTCGGGGTCGTCGACGGGGGCATCGTCAGCCCGCGCACCGCGACCGGGTAGCCCCGACGCGCAGGTCGCCGACTGGTACAAGGTGCTCGACGTGTCACCGGGCGCGGACATGGCGCAGATCAAGAGCGCGTATCGTCAGATGATGCGGAAGTATCACCCGGACATGCACGCGGGGAATCCGCAGAAGCTCAAGGCCGCGACCGAGCTCTCGGTGCGCGTGACGACGGCGTACAACGGACTGGTCATGCACCTCGAGAAGCGCCGCGATGGATGACACGAGCTCGACGGCCTCGAAGACCGCGTTGATGGTGTGCGCGTATCGCGCGCGCGCGAGTCGCTGGGCGACCCCGTTGTTCGTCGATCCGTGGGCGCAGGCGATCGCCGGCGACGAGGGCGAGGCGATCGCGGCACGGCTCGACGCGCACTTCGCGCACATGGAGCGCTGGCTCGCGCTCCGGGTCGCGTACCTCGATCGGCTGGTCGGCAACGCGGTCGATCACCTCTCGATCCGACAGATCGTGATCCTCGGCGCGGGCTACGACACGCGCGCGGCTCGCCTCCCTCGCGCGGGCGTGCGGTACTTCGAGGTCGATCATCCCGCGACGCAGGCCGCCAAGCGTGCCCGGCTCGCGACGCTCGCGAACTATCCGATCGACGCGGCGACCTACACGACCTGCAACTTCGAGCGCGAAGATCCGATCGAGCGCCTCGTCGCGAGCGACCTCGATCCGCACGACCCCGTGCTCGTGATCTGGGAGGGCGTCGTCCCGTACCTGACCGAGGCCGCGGTGCGCGCGACCGCGACGCGCCTCGCGCATGGCCTCGATCCGCGCTCGCTCGTCGCGTTCGATCACGTCGGCAAGAAGCTCGCGGCCGGGGACGTCAAGCCGGCCGAGCGCGAGGCCGCCACCTACGTGGGCGAGCTCGGCGAGCCAGTGCGCTTCGGGATCGACGATCCGCTGCCGCTGCTCGTCGACTGCGGGTTCCGCTGGGTCCGCTCGCTCGACTTCAACGAGCTGGCGCTCGAGCTGCTCGGCGACTACGTCCGCGAGCGGATGTTTCGTTTCCAGCACATCGCGCTCGCCGCGGTGCGCACGCCCGTCGCTCTTTGGCCCTGAAGATGGCCCTGAGATGGCCCTGAGCTTCGGCAAGCTCGCGCGCGGGCTGCGACCCCACGCGCCCGCGATCACGATCGCCGCGCTCGGCTGCGCGATCGCGTGGCTGTTCGCGGTGGTCACGTTGCGGCACACGCGGCCGATGGGGTTCCCGCTCGACGACAGCTACATCTACCTGACCTACGCCAAGCAGTTCGGGCGCGGCCAGCCGTTCACGTACTACCCCGGGGGTGGCTACTCCGCCGGCTCGACCAGCGTCCTGTGGCCGATGGTGCTCGCGCCGTTCTGGACGCTCGGCGCCCGCGGCCACGCGCTGGTCTGGGTCTCGTACCTCGCGTGCAGCGGGCTCTACGCCGCGACGGCGGTCGCGTGCTTCCGGATCGCGCGCCAGCTCGCGGGCAGCGTGGTGTCGGGGATCGTCGCCGGCGGCGTCGTCCTGTCGCTCGCGGCGTTCGCGTTCACGGCGCTGTCGGGCATGGAGGTCGCGTTCGCGAGCGCGCTGCTGCTGTGGACGATGCAGCTGCTCGTCGCCACGCCGCCGACGGGTGCCCCGCGCAAGCGGCTGATCGCGTGCCTGGCGGCGACGAGCCTGTCGCGGCCCGAGGCGATGATGATCGTCGGCCTGATCGTGGGCGTCGCGGTGCTGCAGCGGCTGCGGCAGCGCGATCTCCGCGCGGCGCTCGGCTGGGCGTCGCCGCTCGTCGCGCCGATGGCGTGGCTCGTCGCGAACAAGCTGTTCGCGGGGCAGCTGTTCCCCAACACCGGCGTCGCGAAGAGCCACTTCTATCTCCCGGGCTTCGACTGGGCCTACTGGTTCGACATGCTCGGGACGCAATGTTCCAAGCTCGCGTCGACGATCTTCTGGAGCGCCGGCAGTCCGCTCGTCCTGCCGAAGGTCATCCTCGCGCTGTGGATCGTCGGCGTCGTCAAGATCTTGCGGTGGGGGTGGCGGCAGGATCGGCGCCTCGTCGCCGTCGCGATCGTCGCGTCGCCGGTCGTCCTGATGCTCGCCGTGATCGCGTCGTCGGGCCTGTGGAACGTGCAGAACTACCGTTACATCACGCCGGCGTTCCCGCTGATCGTCGTGCCCGTCGGGGTGGCGCTCGCGCCGATCGGGGTGATCGGCGTGCTCGCGAGGCGCGGCGCGCGGATCGCGTGGACGGGCGGGGCGCTCGTGGGGACCCTGGCGTTCGCGTGGGCCGGCGTGCCGCAGATGCGCGCCGACATGAACCTGTTCGCGCAGGGCGCGATGGATACGAACACGCAGGTGGTGGCGATCGGCGAGTACCTCGCGGCCAAGCAGCCGACCGCGCGCGTGATGTTTCACGACGCGGGCGCGGTCGCGTACTACGGCGACACGTTCGTCTACGACATGCTGGGGCTCGTCACGAACTACCAGGCGGGGATCGCGAACAACGGTCCCGGCGCGCGCTTCGAGTTCCTCGAGCGCCTCGCGCCGGCGCAGCGCCCGACGCTGTTCGCGTACTACCCGGCGTGGCTGGGCAACGCGGAGTTCTTCGGCGAGGTGCTCAAGCACACGCCGCTCCACCCGGGGTTCGACACGCGTCGCCTCGTCGGCGACAACGACATGCAGGTGATCGAGGCGCGGTGGGATCACGTCGGCACCGCGGAGCGGCCGCTCGAGCCGCACCCGGGCTGGGCCGTCGTCGATCGGCTCGACATCGCGGACCTCGCGAGCGAACGCGCGCACGGGTGGCACGGGGAGCTCGGGCGGCGCAAGCTCGGCGATCCAACCGCGCGGTGGTCGTTCGTCGCGCGGGAGGTCGGCGATCACGGGTTGCTGCTCGACGGCGGCCGCACGATCCGCGGCGGCCACGAGCGCTTCACCGTGACGCTCGACCCGCGCAAGGCCGCGACCCTAGTGATCCGGACCGGCGGGGCGATCAACTATCCCTACCAGGAGGCGATGGGACCGGTCGAGCTCGACGTGCTCGGGCGCAAGGTCACGTTGCCGGCGGCCACCGGGAAGCTGGTCGACGTCGAGGTCCCGAGGTACGTATGACGACCCCGACCCGCCCGTATCTCGATCCCCAGCCCGGCGAAAACCTCCCCGAGAAGAAGGTGTCCAGCAAGGCGATGGGTCGCCTCGGCAAGGCGGCCGATGCGATCGCGGCGACGAAGAAGGCGATTCCGGCGCAGGGCAATCAGGTCCCGGCGCTGCTCAGCACGAACATGAACTCGCAGTATCGCCTCAAGGTGATGCGCGACGAGCGGTGCTGGGAGTTCACGACCAACGAGTCCCGCCAGCTCGCCCAGCAGAACTGGGAAGCGTTCACGGCGGCCAAGGCCGACCTCGCGCACGGCGGGAACTGCGGTGAGAACGCGTGGGTCGCGTATCACTACCTGCGGCTGCACGCGAAGGGGGAGCCGATCCAGATGTCCGCGAAGTCGGGCCTCGATCACGCGTTCGTGATCATGGGCGACCTCAAGAACGAGAAGGACAACGAGCTCGCGGTCTCCGATCCGTGGCCGAACAACCCGACGGCGTGCCTGTGGGAAGACCACTTCGCGTTCACGCCGGACCGGAACAAGATCGAGGACAACTCGCACATGGTCGCCGACGGCAAGAGCTTCAAGACCGCGATCGCCGCGGGGCTCAAGCTGTCGTCGTACGGCGAGCAGATGGTCAAGATGGCGGACAGCGACGCGGAGACCAAGAAGAAGACCGACAACTGGGAGCAGAACCACTTCTGGTTGCAGGACGACGCGGCGTCGACGAAGTACGAGTACAAGGAAGAGAAGCCCGCGACCCAGCAGCAGGGGCCAGCGCCTGCTGGTGCCCAGCAGGATCAGCGCTAGCTCAGCGGCGCGCTACAGGTCCATCTCCCACGCGAATCCGATGGTGTCCTGGGTGATCAATGGCGTGAAGGCCGTGGTCCGCGCGGTTGGCCTCCGTGCAGGCTGGATGAACGCGTAGTAGACACCGGCCACCGTCAGCGTGATGCCGGTGGCGAACAACGTACTGCCCCAGACACGCAGGTTGTGGTTGTGGTCGTCGACGCAGGAGGTGACGGTGATGCACCCGGCTTCGAGCGCCTCGTCTCGTTGCCACAAGCCATACACCACCGAGCCTGTGAGGAGCTGGAGGCCGCCTGCCAGCAGCAGGTAGCCGCGCCGCTGGTGCCCCGCGATCTCCTGGCTCGAAGGGGCGCGCACGCTCGGGGCGGCCGGCGCCGGGAGCTCGATCTCCGCCTGCGTGCCTTCGGCGAGCGTGATGGGGGCCGATTCGAAGGCGGGGCGTGTGCCTGTTATCACCAGCACGTGTACGCGGTCGTCGGTGCTCGGATCGGACGGGTCTTGCGGTACGAGCACGCCCGCCTCGATCTCGAGGTCGGGATGGTTCGGGCGCCGAAGCACGAGACGTGCGCCCGAGGGGACGACGCCGCGGACGATCACGTTCGGGACACGTGCACGTAGCGCCTTGATGTGACTCGCGGCGACCTCTACGATCTGAAGGTCGCG
>JAPLLF010000761.1 GCA_026387715.1 Pseudomonadota bacterium | reverse complement strand
GCCCGGGTGCGTCCGGGCGGCGTCGCGCAGCGCCCAGCCGATCGCCTTGCGGATGAAGAACCGGCGGTCGCCGGTGTTCGGCTCGATCACGTCGGCGAGCAGGTCCAGGTCGGCGAGTCCCAGGGTCAGATCGTCATCGGGAGGCGTCGTCATCCGGTCACCATCCCCGTCCGCAGCTGGTCGAGCCCGGCGGCGAGCCGCGACTTCACGGTGCCCAGCGGGATCGCGATGCGCGTGGCGATCTCGCTGCACGACAGCCCCTCGAAGTACGCGAGCTCGACCACGCGGCGCTGGTCGGTCTTGAGCGCGGCGAGCGCCTGGCGCACCCGACCGTGGTCGGGGCTGGCGACCTCGGACTCATCGACGAGCACCTCGAGCCCACCGTCGCCCGCGTGGCGGGAGACGCGGGCCGACTTCTGGTGGTCGAGGGCGCGGGATCGCATACGAATCGCCAACCAGGTACGAACCTTGCCTCGATCCGGATCGAAGTCACCGGCGCTCCGCCAGGCCTCCAGGAACACGTCGTGTAAGAGATCTTCGGCCTCCTGGCGATCGCGGACGATCCGCAGCGCGAGGCCCATCAGCAGTCCCGAATGGCGTTCGTACAGGGTGGCCATCGCAGCGGGGTCCCCGGCGGCCATCGCCTGCACCAGTTCCGCGTCTGCCACGTCGGCATCGCCGTTCACGCGCGAGAACCTACCACACACGTACGAGCATGCCTTTGGCGACGCATGTTTGCGTGGTAAGGAGGCGGCTGATGTCACTTCGGGATGCCATACATACCGAGGCGATCGAGCGCACCTGGACGCAAGGCCTCACCCTCGTCCGCGACAAGCGGGTCGTCGGACGGCGGCAATCGGGCGCGGAGATCGAGCTCGAGGTTCGTGTCCCGGGTCGACCGACGCCCTACCTCGTGCACCTCAACACCGAGCACGAGGAGTGGGAGTGCGACTGTCCGAGCAAGGAGTCGGTGTGCTCGCACGTCGTCGCCGCGGTGCTCGCGATCGAGCAGAACAAGGGCGATCTGCCCCAGTCGGCGGCCGTCGGCGCGCCGATCCGCTATGTGCTGTCGCCGGCCGGTGGCGGCCTGCTCGTCGAGCGCTACCTCGTGCTCCCCGATTCGCGCACCGAGCCGATGCCCGGGTCGCTGATGACGATGGTCGCCAAGCACCCCAACAAGGTCGCGGCGATCGACGCCGACCTCAAGGCGGATCCCCTCATCGTGACGTCGCGCGGGCCGGTCACCGGCGAGCGCCTCGATCGCCTGCTCGCCGTGCTCGCCGAGGCGCGCGATCTGGTGTTCGGCGGCGCGAAGGTCACGACCAGCGCCGAGCCGGTGTTGCCGCGCGCGGTGATCGAGGACAGCAAGGGCGGCGTCACCGTCCGCATCGTCAAGGATCCGATCATCCGGGAGGTGCTCTGCCTCGGGGTGGTGCGCACCTACGACGACGTGATCCGCCCGATCGGCGCCACCGATCTGTCGGGCGCCCGGCTCGAGAACCTGCCGCAGCGCTTCGAGGTCCCGCGCAGCTCGTTCGGCGAGCTGACGTCGACGACGATCCCCGCGCTCGCGCAGCGCATCTCGATCGAGATCCGCACCAGCAACCTGCCGCAGATGGGCGGCCGCGAGGCGCCGCGCATCGCGTTCGAGCTCGAGCAGGACGGCGACAAGGTCCGCGTGTTCCCCACGCTGGTGTACGGCGATCCGCCCCGCGCGCGCATCGACGGCGCGAACCTCGTGCATCTCAACGGCTCGCTGCCGATCCGCGATCCCGACGCCGAGCGTCGGCTGGTGCATCGCCTGCGCGACGAGCTCAACCTCGTGCCGGGGCGCCGCGTCGAGCTGCAAGGCCGCGAGGCGTTCGGGCTGCAGAACGGGCTCGCGTCGTGGATCCGCGACGACGCGCGCAGCGCGAACTCCGCCAAGGCGATCGTGCTCGACGCGTCGATCGTGATCGACGGGCGCAAGGTCGACGCGACGCTGACCGGCAGCGGCGGGCGCTCGGCGTCGATGGGCGCCGCGCTCCGCGCGTGGCAGGCCGGCGTCGATCTCGTCCCGCTCGAGGGTGGCGGCTGGGGCCGCGTGCCGATGGCGTGGTTCGACAAGCACGGCGAGCGCCTCGCCGACCTGCTCGCGTCGCGCAACGACGATCGCAGCGTGCCGCTGTACGCGCTGCCGGATCTCGCGAAGCTGTGCGCGGACCTCGACGAGCCACCGCCGCTCGAGCTCGAGCGCATGCGCCCGCTGCTCGACAACTTCAAGGGCATCCCCGAGGTCAAGAGCCTGGTCGTGGGCGAGCTGCGCTCCTACCAGCAGCGCGGCGTCGACTGGCTCGCGTTCTGCCGCGACGCCGGGCTCGGCTGCGTGCTCGCCGACGACATGGGCCTCGGCAAGACCGTGCAGGCGCTCGCGACGATCCGCGGGCGCACGCTCGTGGTGTCGCCGACCAGCGTGCTGTTCAACTGGCTCGCCGAGACCAAGCGGTTCCGCCCCGACCTGCGGATCTCGACCTACCACGGCTCGCGCCGCGCCCTCGATCCGTCGGCCGACATCGTGCTGACGAGCTATCCGATCCTGCGCAACGACATCGACCTGCTCGCCGACGAGGAGTGGAAGTGCGTCATCCTCGACGAGTCGCAGACGATCAAGAACCCGGACTCGCAGGTCGCGCGCGCCGCGTACCGGCTGCACGCCGACTGGCGCATCACGCTGTCCGGCACGCCGATCGAGAACCGGCTCGACGAGCTGTGGAGCCAGCTGCACTTCACCAACCCGGGCCTGCTCGGCGGTCGCACCGACTTCCAGCAGCGCTGGGCCGAGCCGATCATGAACGGCGACAACGGGGCCGCGGCGCGGCTGCGCGAGCGCATCCGCCCGTTCGTCCTGCGCCGCATGAAGCGCGAGGTGGCCAAGGAGCTGCCGTCGCGCACCGATAGCGTGATGTACGTGGAGCTCGACGAGGCCGAGCGGGTGACCTACGACGCGATCCGCGCGGCGACCCAGACCGAGATCGTCAAGATGCTCGAGCAGGGGGGTGGCGTGATGGCCGCGCTCGAGGCGCTGCTCCGGCTGCGCCAGGCGGCGTGCCACGGCGCGCTGCTGCCCAACGGGATCCGCGCGGCGCAGACGCCGATGTCGTCGAGCAAGCTCGAGCGCCTGCTCGAGGCGATCGAGGACGCCAACGCCGGCGGCCACCGCTGCCTGGTGTTCTCGCAGTGGACGTCGCTGCTCGACCTCATCGAGCCGCACCTCACCAACGCCAAGCTCGCGTTCGTGCGGCTCGACGGCACGACGACCGACCGCGCCGGCGTGGTGCAGAAGTTCCAGGCCGACAACGGCCCGCCCGTGATGCTGCTGTCGCTCAAGGCGGGCGGCACCGGCCTGAACCTGACCGCGGCCGATCACGTGTTCCTCGTCGATCCGTGGTGGAACCCGGCCGTCGAGGATCAGGCCGCCGATCGCGCGCACCGCATCGGCCAGGACAAGCCCGTGATGGTCTACCGCATGGTCGCGCGCGACACCGTCGAGGAGCGCATCCTCGAGCTGCAGGATCGCAAGCGCGCGCTGGCCAACGCCGCGCTGTCCGAGGCGGGCGGCGCCACGGCGATCACGCGCGACGATCTGCTCGCCCTACTGGCGTAGCGCTTCGAGCACGCGGACGTTGGCGACCAGCGCGGGGTCGTCGACGAAGCCGTGCGCCGTCGCGGCCGCGAAGTCGCGGAGCTGGGCGAGGTACGGGTCGCCGACGTCGAACGCGACCGGGTGCAGCTCGACGCCCGCGCGGTGGGTGATCGTGCCGGCGCCGCGCGCGCCGAGCGTGCCGAGGCACTCCAGCTCGCCGCGCTCGCCGACGATCGACAGCCGCGAGATCGCGCGATGGACGACCGAGGTCGTGACGTGCGCGAGCCCACCCGACGCGAGCCGCAGGACGACCTCGGCGGCCCGATCCGGGCGCCCGTCGACGAGGCCGCGCACGTCGGTGACGTCGCCGGCGAGCCACAGCACGAGATCGATCGCGTGCGTGCCGAGCGCCGCGAGGCTCCAGAAGCCGTCGCCTTCGCCGCGCGCGCGCCAGCCGTCCACGGCAGGATCCGGCCACGCCCAGCGCACGTCGACGTGTCGGATCCGGCCGAGCTCGGGGAGCCGATCGCGCACGACGCGATGGCCGGCGTGGTGGCGCAGGTGGTAGCCGACCCGCAGCGCGACGTTCGCGGCGCGGGCAGCCGCGATCGCGCGCTCGGCGTCGACCACGCGGGACGCGAGCGGCTTCTCGACGAGGACGTGCAGGCCCGCCGCCGCGGCCGCGATCACCTGATCGGCGTGCAGCGCGTCGGGCGTCGCGAGGATCACGGCGTCGCACGCACGCGCGGCGATCAGCGCGTCGAGCCCGAGGTAGGTCGCGGCCGAGGCCGGCGCCGACACGGCGTCGCGGAACGCGGCGATCCTGGTCGCGTCGCGCCCGCAGATCGCGGTCCACGACAGCTCGGCGTCGTTCGCGCCGGCGGTCACCATCGCCGCGAGCGCGCGCCCGTGGTGGGCGCCGGCGTCCCCGATCCCGACGAGGCCGACCCGCAGGGTCATGTCAGCGGAGCGAGGCGCAGGATCTTGCCGAACACGTCGCCGCTCGTCGGATCGATCGCCGGATCGAGGAACAGGCGGGTCACCGCACTGTCGCGCAGGCCGGCCAGCATCTGGTCGTTCATCAGGTTGCCGACGTCGAGGCCGACCGCGAACAGCTCCTCGCCGTTGCCCATCGCGAGCGCGAACGACTCCGCCGACGGCCCGGTCGAGAACAGGAACCCGTAGGGGCGCTTGCACCACATGTCCTGTCCGTTCGAGGTCAGGTACCAGATCCGGGGTGGGAGCACGTCCATGAGCTCCTTCATCGTGACATCTGGCTCGGTCATGGGCGCAGCCTGCCAGAAAACTGGTCCCGACGCGATGCACCGTCGATGATCACCGGATGCCTCGGCCCACAGGCTTGCCGCCCGGCGCGCGTCGCGCGCACCAGCAAGGCTCGGAGTTCTACGTCATCGGCGATCGCCCCGCGATCCTGCGCGACGCGTTCCACTCGTTCCTCAAGCTCCGCTGGAGCCTGTCGCTGCTCCTGATCGGCGTGGCGTTCTTCCTGGCGAACCTCGTGTTCGCGGTCGTCTACTGGACCACCGGCGGGATCGCGGGGACCGACGGCTCGTTCTTCGACGCGCTGGCGTTCTCGGTCGAGACGATGGCGACGGTCGGCTACGGGGCGATGCACCCGGCGAGCGTCACCGCCCACGTCGTGATGATCGTCGAGTCGATCACCGGGATCATCGTCGGCGCGCTGGCCACCGGCGTCATCTTCTCGAAGTTCTCGCGGCCGACGACGCGCATCGCGTTCTCCGCGGTCGCGGTGATCACACCCCACGAGGGCAAGCGGTCGCTGGTGTTCCGCGTGGGCAACCGGCGCGGCAACGTGATCGTCGAGGCGACGCTCCACGTCGTCGCGGTGATGACGACCACCACCGCCGAGGGCGACACGTTCTACAAGGCGCAGGACCTCCGGCTGGTGCGCGATCGCCAGGTCGGCATGACGCGCGGGTGGACGGTGATCCACGTCATCGACGAGACCAGCCCGCTGTTCGGCCTCGACAACGCCGCGGCGCTCGCGCGGGTCGAGATGGAGCTGTTCATCTCGCTGACCGGGATCGACGACGTCACCGCGCAGACCGTGCACACGATCCATCGCTACGACGACGCCCACATCCGGTGCGACCATCACCTCGCCGACACGTTGTCCGTGCTCCCGGACGGCACGTTCGTCGTCGATCTCGGCAAGTTCGACGAGGTCGTTCCCGACCAGGATCGTGCTAGCGTCCGCGCATGATCCGCGCTGCGTTCGTCGTCGCTGCCCTGCTCGGTGCTCTGGTCGCGTGCGGTCCCGGCGTGAAGGGCGGGCCGACGATGAGCAGCAAGATCAACAAGCCGCAGACCGAGACCGCCGAGGCCGCCGAGTCCCCGGTCGTGTCGCACGCCATCCTCGCGCGCGAGCCGGTCGCGAACCAGACGACCGTGAAGCACATCCTCGTCGGGTGGGCCGACCTCGCCGAGGCTTATCAGGGCCATCAGGACCAGCGCGCCGCCAAGCGCACCAAGGTCGAGGCCGAGGCCGCCGTGAAGGACATCGTCACCCGGCTCGCGGCCAACGAGGACTTCGACGCGCTGATGAAGGAGTTCTCCGAGGACGCCGGCTCGACCGCGAGCGGCAAGCCGTTCATCGTCAAGCCCGACGCCGGCCTCGTGATCGAGTTCCGCCAGCTCTCGCTGCGCCTCAACGTCGGCGAGTACGGCGTGTGCCAGTCCGACTACGGCTTCCACATCATCAAGCGTCTCGAATAGCTGCGGCTGCTAGAAGGTGTGGTCGCGGTTGCGCTCGCAGGCGATCCACTGCGCGAGCTGCTCGCGCTCCGCGTCCGTCGGCTTGTCGCAGGCCTTGTCGAGCGCCCCGCCCGGCACCGACGGGCAGCGATCGGGTGGCATGAAGTGGTTCGCCGCGTCCGGCCCGACGCCGGCCTGCTCGTCGATGTGGTCGGGCGTCTTGAGCACGCCGAGCAGGGTGTCGAAGTCGTGATAGAGCGGCGCGCCGTGCCGCTGGGCCCGCGCGAGCGTGCTGAGGTGACAGCTCGTGCAGTAGTGGTCCATGAACCGCTTGCCGAACCCGCAGTCGCCGGTGTCGTCACCGGGCGTGCACGCGGGGACGGCCGCCGTCGAGTAGGCGAGCGTCAGCGGATCCGGGTCGCACGTCGTGCCCGTCGGCGCAGGGTGGGTGGAGCACGCCGCCGCGAGCAGGCAGGCGCCGACGTACCAGACCTTGACTGAGTTGCGCTGATTCATCGGGTCTCCCATCAAAACGTCATCGAGGTCTCGAGGACCCCACGCACCAGGAACGGATCGCCCACGAGCCCCGTCTGCACCTCCGCCGCCGTCGACAGCCTGCCCTGCCCCCATGCGATCCGCAAACCCCCGATGACCCGGGTCGCGCCCGCCGCCCCGATCGGCACCCCACCCGACGCCCGCCCGCCGACCATGATCGACGGGTTCACCATCAGGTCGCCGCTCGCGCTCCACGTCAGCTCGCTCATGTTCATCGGCGCGACGAGCGGCCACGCGCCGTGATCGTGGTGTTCTGCCTCACCGCCGAGCGCGCGCGCGAAGCCGAGCGCCCCCGCGAGCAGCATGGGGTGCGCGTGGTAGCGCGCGAACACCGAGGGCATCACCATGGGGTGCCCCATCCCCAGGAACTTCTCGCCGGTCGGCGCCATCGCCATCACCATGCCGCCGATCGCGCCGCGCAGGGTGGTCGCGGCCACCCCGGAGACCCCGGCCATCGTGTCGCCGAGCCCGGTCCGCGTGCGGCCGTTCTCCTCGAGGCGATACACCGCGGCGCTCGCCATCACGGCGAACCGCCCGCGCACCCATGCCAGCGACGGGATCGCGCCCTCGTACACCCCTCCATAGACCAGCGTCTCGTACTGCGCCACGACCAGCGCGACCGCGGCGGACAGCTGCGAGCCCGACGACGTGTCCGCGTGGACGTGCTCGGCGCGCACGTCGCGGCTTCCCAGCGACGTCGCCGCCGCGATCAGAGAGAGCCAGCGCACGCGCATGAATACGAGCTAGATGCCCAGCTGGACGACGTAGTCGTCGCACGCCGCGGTGATCTCGGCCGGGGTGGCCGTGGCGTCGAGCTCGGCGTCGACGTGCGTGACGCACTCGGCGGCGGAGCTCCCGCACGACGGCGCGACGCCCGCGATCGGGTGATCGATGCAACACACCGTGATCGCCTCGGCGTGAGGCAGCATCTCGCCACCCGTCGTGTGGTCGGCGTAGCAGTCCTGGAGCGTCGGGAACGCCTCGGCGGTGTGGGCGTGGTCACTGCACGCGACGACGAGCGGGGTGAGCAGGCAGAGGAGCGCGCAGGAGGTCGACTTCATCACCCGTTCATGTAGGCCCGCGCAGGGCCGAAACACAACGCGGGAACCGGGGGCGCGCAATTACACCGCACCCCCGCAGGCGACCAACGTCACGCGACGACGGTCTGGCCCGCGCGCGCGATCGACCGGCGCTGCCGACGCAGCCGGAGGTGATCGAGCGTCAGCACCGGCGCGATCATCACGCCGCCGAGCACCTGGATCGCGAACGACACCTGCGTGAGGTGCGCGAGCGCGAGCCCCATCGCGCACCACGCGATGAAGTCGCGGCGCACCATGAAGCTGAGGTACAGGGCCGCGTGGTGGAGCCCGGGCGGCAGCTGCCGGGCCGGGCGCACCTCGCTCGCCGGTCGCAGCCGGACGGTGTTCGGCTCTGCCCCCGGCACGACCTCGAAGCGACCGACGTAGTCCTGGCTGTTCGCCGAGCCGACCGCGACGATGATGTTGTAGTAGATGATGTACATCGACCACACGTAGAGGACGGCGCACGCCGCGGCCGTGATCAGCCACGGCCCACGTCCGCCGAACCACCCGAGCGCGCCGAGGTAGCCGGGCCCGAACGCGAGGTGACAGTGGTAGCCGAGCGCGACCATGTAGCCGATCGTCGACAGCTCGTCGATCACGGTGTCGATCCACGCGCCGTACTTCGACGACAGCAGCTTGATCCGCGCGATCTCGCCGTCGCAGCAGTCGAGGTACGACGCCGCGAGGATCGTCGCGGTGCCCGCGATCGCCATGCCCATGCTGCGGTGCGCGGTGAGGAAGCAGCCGATCGCGACCAGCACGCCGACGAGGTACGAGATCTGGTTGGGCGTGATCGGCGTCCACGCGAGCACGCGCGTCAGCGGGAACGAGATCGGGCGATACAGGTAGCGCGTGATCGCGTTGTCCTGCGGCTTGATCAGGATGCGATAGAGCATCCGGTGCGCCGCGCGGCGCTCGGCGGGCGTGGCGATCGCGTGCCGCGCGATCTCGCCGTGCCGCACCGCGAACGTCGGCGGCTGCGTCGCCATCCACGCGTGGTCGCGGGCGGCGACGAGCTCGCGCGCGCAGCGGCCGGTCGCCAGGCACGCCCCGGCGAACACGTCGTCGGGGCCGACGGCGACCGCGAGGCCGTCGGCCGGCAGCTCGTCCCGCCGCGCGAGCAGCGGCGCGACGAGCGGCGTGTGGACGAGCTGGTTGGCGTCGATCGCGAGGACCAGGGCGTCCGCAGGGAGCTCGCCGAACGCCGCGGCACGTTCCGACTCACCTGGTCCGACGAGGTGAACGCGCGACGCCCCGACCCGCCCCGCGATGCGGATCGCCCGCTCGCGCGCGGAGAGCCCGGCGATCCGGAGCTCCGCGAGCGCCGTCTCGGCGAACACGATGGCGATCAGCTCGCGGGCCACGAACCATCTATATCGGCTCGCGTGGACTTGGCCAGTGTTTGAGGTGCTCTGCGCCCGGATGTGCCGTGGATCGCCGAGGTGACAGGAATCAGGCGGATCGGAGGCGCGGGCGTGTCGATCTGTTCAACTTTCACCACGTGATCGCGCTAACCGAGCGATACCTCGACGCGCACGTGGCTTGCACTCGCGTCAGCGCAGATGAAGGCTGTCATCCTCGCCGCGGGTTGTGCAACGCGACTCCGCCCGTACTCCGACGACACCCCGAAGACGCTGCTGTCGGTCGGCGGGGTGCCGATCCTACGGCGCACCATCACGAGCCTCCTGCGGGTCGGCTTCGACCAGTTCGTGATCGGCACCGGCTACCTCGAGCACATGGTGCGCGACGCCGTGACCAGCTGGTTCCCCAGCCTCGACGTCACGTTCGTCTCCAACGAGGTCTTCCGGTCGACCAACAACGCGTACTCGCTGCTGCTGACGCGCGAGCACGTCGCCGACGACGGGTTCATCCTGCTCGACGGTGACGTGGTGTTCGACCTCGGCGTCGTCGAGGAGCTCCTCGAGCGCGGCCCCGACTCGCTCGCGGTGCGCTCGGTCGGTGGGATCGGCCTCGAGGAGGTCAAGGTCACCGCCGACAACCAGGATCGCGTCCTCGCGATCGGCAAGCACGTCCCGGTACGCTCGGCGATGGGCGAGTCGGTCGGCATCGAGTGGTTCAGCGCCGCGACGTCGAAGCGCCTGTTCGAGGTGCTCGCCGACCGCGTCACCGAGCAGGGCCTCGTCAACGAGTACTACGAGGCCGCGTTCCAGCAGATCCTCGACGAGGGTCACACGCTCTACGGCGTCGACATCGGCTCGATGTACGCGACCGAGATCGACACGATCGACGACCTGATGGCGGCCAACGCCCGCCTCGCGCAGCGCCCGGCCTTCGACGTGGCCGTGCACGCCGTCCGGCTCGCCGTCTGAGACATTCACACGATATCTCGCGAGGTTACGTCGTGCCGGTTGTGCCTGGGCGGCGCGGCCGGCATGATGCGAACATGCGCTGGATCGCCGCGGTGGTTCTCGGGCTGACCGCGTGTGCCCAGGCGACCACCGACAAGCCCAGGCCGCTGGTCGACGCCGCCTCGGTCGACGACGCGCCCGATCAGCCCGACGCGCTCGAGATCGACGCGGGGCCGACGCTGGTGACCCTGTCGCAGACCGCCGACACCACGGTGGCCGCGGCCCAGTCGCTGGCCTGCGGCGCCACGGGCTCGACCAACGAGAACAGCTGGTACCGCGTGTTCAAGCTGGCCGACGCCGGCATCACCACCGCCTTCCACGTCACGAGCGTCCAGTTCGCGGTCCAGGAGGCGTCGGCCAGCCAGTCGGTGCAGCTCAAGATCGGCACCTACGCGGGGACGCCCGGCGCCACGCTGAACCTCGCCAGCATCACGCCGCTCACGGCGTCGACGCTCACGATCGCGGTCGCGACCGACCTCGCGACGATCAACGCGCCGATCGACGCGATCATCCCGGCGGGCGCGACCATGATCGTCGAGCTGTTCACCCCCGATCACACCAGCATGACCGCGACCTACTTCTACGCGGGCGCGACCGCCGGCGCCGAGACGCAGCCCGGTTACCTGCGCGCGCCGGCCTGTGGGGTCGCCGCGCCGCAGCCGATGAAGGTGGTCGACATGAACGCCGGCTCGCTGATCATGAACGTCACCGGCACGCACCCGTAACGGGTTCGGCTAGTAGCTGGCGGCGCGATCGGCGGCGATCGCCGCGAGCTTGGCGACGATCTCGTCGGCCAGCGGCTTCACGGTGTCGTGGTTGGTCTGCGCGATGCGATCCGCGATCGCGACCTCGGGCAGCTTGAAGTTGCCGGCGAGCATCGCCGCGAGCTCGGACGGCTCGATCACGACGCGATCCGGCGTCCGCACGGTGTCGAGGATCGCGAGCGGCACCAGCTGCATCATCGGATCGGGCGACCGCCGCAGGAACCGCACGAGCCGCGACGGCGACGCCAGGTCGAGGTCCGCGGCCGGATGAAACTCGGCGACGCCGGCGTCGGGCAGCCGCAGCGCGACCTGGGCGCGCACGTCGCGCAGCTGCTGGAGCGTGCCGGTGTACTCGGGGGCGACGACCATCACGACGCGCGCGTCGGGCTGCGCGAGCAGCGTCGCCGCCATCGCGACCCACGCGTCCAGCGTCGGCTCGGGCCCCCACAGGACGCCCCGGGCCAGCTCGCCGCTGGTGCGCGACGAGCGCGCCCACGGACACAGGTTGTAGGCCTCGACGATCTCGACGAGGTAGCGGTCGAGCACGCGCAAGACCTCGCGCTCCCTGCCGTCCTGGGTGGTCACGCAACCATCGTAGCCGGGCCGTGTCATCCTGACTGCCGTGAAGCTCGTTTGTCTTGCGACCTGCCTGCTCGCCGCGCTCGCGCTCCCCGGCGACGCCCGCGGCGGGCCGCTCGCCGATGCGCTCGCGCACCAGGACGTCGCGGCGCTGCGCGCGCGGCGGGACGACCTGTCGGCGCGCTGCACGCTCGCGGTGGTCTACGCCCGCCGCGGCGATCTCACGCGGGCGTCGATCTACCTGACCGGCTGCCGGGGCGACGACGTCGCGCTCGATCCCGACGTCGCCGCCACGCTGGCGCCGCAGCTCGCGGCGCTCGGCAAGACGCTCAAGGACTCGGCGTTGTACTGGGCCGATCTCCAGTCGACGCCCGACGGCCTGACGATCGCGATCGACGCCCTGCCCGACGAGCGCATCGTCACGCCCGCCGCGGTCTACCTCGCGCCCGGCACCTACGTCGCGACGACGACGTCCGCCGGCGTCACCTACCAGCAGGAGATCCACGCGGCCGCCCGCACGCGCGGCCCGACGATCTTCATCACGCGGCCACCCACGAAGCCCACCGCGCCGAAGACCACCGTCGTCGACATGACCGAGGACTCCGGCGGCGGCGAGGTCCAGCACACCGCCGGCCCCAAGGACATCAAGCATCCGTCGCTGATCTCCGACAAGTTCCGCGGCATCACGACCGCGTCGGGCCCACCGATCGACGATCCGCTCGCGCCCGGGCCGATGCAGCGCCACGATCGATCGTGGTCGATCGGCGGCCGCATCGGCGGTGGCCTGTTCGACGACGCGACCACCGCGGCGCGCGCCGGCCTCACGCTCGCGGCGGTCGGCCGCGTCGCGCTGCCCGCCGGGTCGCGGCTGTTCGTCGACGGTCGCTTCGACTGGTCGCGCCGCGGCGGCGCGGCCGGATCGATGGCCGGCGCGATGGCCGGCGCGACGACGCACGGGATCGACACGCTCGGCGTGACGCCCGGGTTCGGGATCCGCCTCGTCGAGCGCGAGGCCGTCGTCGTGTCCGCCACCGTCGGCCCCCGCATCGACGTCCGCCTGCAGGATCACCAGGGCGACGCGGCCGTGGCGCGGCTCGGCGTGGCCGCCGTCGCCGCCGTGGACGTCGCGCTGCAGGCGGTGCCGATCACCGCGGGCCTGCGCGTCGAGCAGGGCCTCACCGAGCTACGCACCGGCCAGCGCGATCACGCGTTCCTCCTCGAGATCGGCGTCGACTGGCGGTGAGTCAGGTGATCGTCAGCGTGGCGCCATCCCAGGTCGCGAGCCGATCGGCCTTGTGCACGCGCGCCCAGGAGAACGTCGCGACGAGGTCGCGCGGTTCGCACGGCGCGCCGTCGCCGAGCCCGGCCGCGCGAGCGAGGATCCCGCACAGCACAGAGCCCGGGTAGCGCTCGCGCAGCACGCCGAACGGGATCGAGCCGTGCAACTTGGCGAGCTTGGCGCCGCTCGGCTCGAGCAGCAGCAGGTGGTGGCGGTAGCGCGGCGTCGGCAGCCCGAGCGCGCGCTGCAGCATCACCTGCGTCGCGGTCGACGGCGCGATGTCGCGGCCGCGCACGACGTCG
>JAPLLF010000680.1 GCA_026387715.1 Pseudomonadota bacterium | reverse complement strand
GTACGCGACTTGATCGAGCGCCTTGAGCCGCGGCAGCACGCGCTCGCCGATCTCGCGCGACTTGATCTCGGCGACGCCCAGCTCGCCCACCTCGCGCTCGACGGCGAGCGCGAGCTCCGCGATCTGCTCGACGGTGATCTTGCGCTTGACCACCGAGGCCCGGATGCCGCGCTCGATCTTGTTGCGATCGAACGCCTGCCGCGAGCCGTCGTTCTTGATGACCAGCGGCATCGAGTCCTCGATGCGCTCGTAGGTCGTGTAGCGGCGCAGGCAGCCCTCGCACTCGCGCCGGCGTCGGATCTCGTTCCCATCCTTGGACACGCGGGTCTCCATGACCTTGTCCTCGTGGGTCGCGCAGAACGGGCAGCGCATTACTTCGGATCCAGGCCGCCGAGTTGCGCCACCCGCCGCGCGTGCCGCCCGCCCTCGAACTCGGCCTTGCGATAGGCCATCACCGCGTGCTCCGCGACGCCGACGCCGACGACCCGGCCGCCCAGCGCGATCACGTTCGCGTCGTTGTGCTGACGGCACAGCTCGGCGGTGTACGCGTCGTGGACGAGCGCGCAGCGCACGCCGGGGACCTTGTTCGCCGCGATCGAGATGCCGATGCCCGAGCCGCACACGACGATGCCGCGCACCGCGCCGGTGGGATCTGCGGCGACCCGACGCCCGACCTCGGCGCCGAAGCTCGGATAGTCGACCGAGGCCTCGCCGTCGGTGCCGACGTCGTCGACGACGTCGCCGGCGGCGCGCAGCATCGCGACGAGGTGCTGCTTCAGCGCGAAGCCGCCGTGATCAGAGCCAACTACCCAGTTCATCATGATCGGATACGTCTCGCCTCGTCGGCGCTCAATCGCCGTTGTAGCGCGCGACGATCATCGCCGCGTTGGTGCCGCCGAAGCCGAAGCTGTTCGACATCGCGTAGTCGACCCGGACCTCGCGCGCGTGGTTCGGCACGTAGTCGAGATCGCACTCCGGGTCGGGCGTCGTGTAGTTCGTCGTCGGCGGCAGCACGCCGCGCGCGATCGCGAGGGCGGTGATCCCGGCCTCGATGCCGCCCGCGGCGCCGAGCGTGTGCCCCGTCATCGACTTCGTCGACGACATCGCGAGCTTGCGCGCGTGCTCGCCGAACACCTTCTTGACCGCGAACGTCTCGTTCTTGTCGTTGAGGTCGGTCGAGGTGCCGTGCGCGTTGATGTACATGACCTTCGTGAGATCGAGCTTCGCGTCGTCGAGGCAGAGCTTGAAGCACGCCTGCGCGCCCTTGTGCTCCGGCGCGGGGGCGGCGACGTGGTGCGCGTCGCAGTTCGCGGCGTAGCCGAGCAGCTCGCCGTAGATCCGCGCGCCGCGCCGCTTGGCGTACTCGAGCTCCTCGAGCACGAGCACGCCGGCGCCCTCGCCGATCACGAAGCCGTCGCGATCGTTGTCGAACGGGCGGCTCGCGTGCATCGGATCGTCGTTGCGCGTCGACATCGCGCGCATCGCGTTGAAGCCGCCGACGCCGAGGACGGTGATCGTCGCCTCGCAGCCACCCGCGATCATGCCGTCGGCGTAGCCGTGGCGGATCGTGCGCATCGCCTCGCCGATCGAGTGCGCGCCGGTCGCGCACGCGGAGACGTGGGAGAAGTTCGGCCCCGTCGCGCCGGTGCGGATCGCGATCATGCCCGGCACCTCGTTCGTGATGATGTCGGTCACGAAGTACGGCGAGAAGCCGTGGCGCGGGCCCTTCACCTTGGCGGCGGCGAGCGTGTCCTCGATCGTGCGGACGCCCGACAGGCCGGCGCCGACGTAGCTGCCCCAGCGATCCTGGTGCGCCTCGGGGACCTTGGTCCCGAGCCCGGCATCCTCGACGGCCATCATCCCCGCGGCGACGCCGAACTGCAGGAAGCGATCGAGGTGCTTGAGCTCGCGCTTGTCGAAGTACCTGGCGGAGGTCTCCGTCCAGCCCTTGACCTCGCACGCGAACTTCGTCGCGAAGTCCGTCGTGTCGAACAGCGTCGTCGGACCTGCCCCACTCTTCCCCGCGAGGAGACCCGCCCAGGTCGACTCGAGATCGTTGCCGAGCGGAGAGATGAGGCCGATGCCGGTGATGACGACGCGTCGCATGGCTAGCTCCTACCGCGAACCGCGAGGGATGTCACCCCCGCCGGGACGCGTGATCAGCTCGCCTTGTAGTGCGTCGAGATGTAGTTCGTCGCGTCCTTGACGGTCTTGATCTGCTCCGTGTCTTCCTCGGGGATCGTGATCTTGAACTCCTGCTCGAACGCGAGCACGAGCTCGACGACCGCGAGCGAATCCGCCTTCAGGTCATCGATGAACGACGCCTCGGGGCGGAGCTGCTCGAGGGACACTTCGAGCTGATTGCAGATGATTTCTTTGACCTTGGCTTCGACAGCGTCAGACATGCCGCCTTGTAAGCCAGATCGGGTCACATCAGCAAGCCACCGTTGACCCGGATGACCTGCCCGGTGATGTAGGCGGCCTCCGGTCCGGCCAGAAAGGCCACCGCGTCGGCGACCTCCACCGCGCCGCCGATGCGGGCCAGCGGGATGTTCTCGAGGAGCTTCGCCCGCGCGGCGTCGGGCAGGTGCTCGGCCGTCATGTCGGTCTCGATGAAGCCCGGCGACACCGCGTTGCAGGTGACCCCGCGCGACGCGAGCTCCTTGGCGGTGGCCATCGTCAGGCCGATCACGCCGGCCTTGGAGGCCGCGTACGCGACCTGGCCTCCGTTGCCCATCTCGCCCACCACGCTGGTGATGTTGATGATGCGCCCGGCGGTCTTGGCGCGGAGCAGCAACGTCGCGGCTGCGCGCGTGCAGTGGAACGCGCCGTCGAGGTTCGTCGACAGCGTCTTCTTCCACTGATCGTCGGTGAAGCGCATGAGCATCCCGTTGACCGCGACGCCCGCGTTGTTGACGAGGATGTCGAGCGACCCGTGATCCTTGCCGATCGCCTTGATCGCGTCGGCCACGGCGGTCGAGCTCGCGACGTCGAACTGCGCGATCACCGCCTGCCCACCGGCCGCTTCGACCGCGGTCGCCGCCTCACGCGCCGCGTCCTCCCGGGACGCGTAGTTGATGACGACCTTCGCGCCGCGCCCGCCGAGCGCGACGGCGATCGCCCGCCCGATGCCCCGCGACGCGCCGGTGACGAGCGCGACCTTGCCTGCCAGTGCCTTGTCCAGAATCGCCATGAGATCTCGTCTTTCTGAGGTGCTCGTCTACGCGGTGAACGCGGTGACTTCGTGGGGCTCGCCGATCGTCGTGATCTCGATCGTCTCGGCGATGCGCTTGACGAGGCCCTTGAGGACCGCGCCGGACCCGAGCTCGTAGGCGCGGGTGACGCCGAGCCCGGCGATCGCCTGCACCGACTCCTCCCAGCGGACCGAGCCGGTGACCTGCTCGACGAGCAAGCGCCGGATCGTCTCGGGATCGCGGGTCGGCGCGGCGGTCACGTTCGCGACCACCGGGACGGTCGGCGGGAGGATGGTGATCCCGGCGAGCGCCGCGGCGAGCCGCTCGGCGGCCGGCTTCATCAGCGAACAATGGAAGGGGGCGCTCACCGACAGCTTGACCGCGCGCTTGGCGCCGGCGGCCTTGGCAGCCGGGATCGCGCGATCGATCGCGGCGGCGTGCCCCGAGATCACGATCTGCCCACCCCCGTTGAGGTTCGCGGGCTCGACCGGCTCGCCGGGCAGCGAGCACTGCTCGCAGACCAGGCGGGTCGCCGCGAGGTCGAGCCCCATGAGCGCCGCCATCGAGCCGACGCCGACGGGCACCGCCTCCTGCATGAACGTGCCGCGGAGGTGGGTGAGCTGGACCGCGTCGCGGAGCGAGAGCGCGCCGGCCGCCACGAGGGCGGACCACTCGCCGAGCGAGTGGCCGGCGACGACGTCGAACGTCAGGCCTCGCTCGAGCAGCGACCGGAACACCGCGATCGACGTCACCAGGATCGCCGGCTGCGTGAACTTGGTCAGGGTGAGCTCGTCCTCGGGACCGTCGAAGCACAGCTTGGAGATCGCGAAGTCGAGCGCGTCATCGGCCTCCGCGTACGTGTGGCGTGCGACGTCGACCGCCTGGGCGAGGTCACGGCCCATGCCGACGCGTTGCGAACCCTGACCCGGGAACAGGAGCGCGGTCTTCATGGGCCGAGATGTCGCACGGCTCCACGTCGCAGGGAAGTGATAGCGTGGCCGGGATGCAGGGATCAAAGGTCGTCGTGTGCGCGCTGTTCGTCGTGGGGATGGGGGCGTGCAGCGATCCGACAGCGGTGGGCGTCGATGCCAGCGCGCTCGACGCGCGCGAGCCGATCGCGATCCCGCTCACCGGCGCGACCGGCGCGCTGGTCATCACGAGCGCGAACACGATCGTGAACCAGTACGGCGTGCTCGCGGCCAACGCCGCGGTCGGCGACACGTCGATCACGATCACGTCGGCCGCAGACTTCCCCGCGACCGCGCCGTTCACGACGACGCTCGGCGCCGGCGATCTGCTGCTGCTGTATCAACCGCAGGGCGCGACGATCAACTCGACCACGACCTTGGCCACGTACGGCTCGGTCACCGCCTACGGCAGCGCCGGCAACTACGAGCTCGTGCACGTCGTGAGCGTCGCCGGCACGACGATCAACCTCGAGACGACCTGCAGCGGCCTGCGGTCGGCGTTCACCACCGCCGGCGCGACCCAGGTGATCCGCGTGCCTCAGGCCACCACGCTCGCGGTGTCGGGGGTGGGTTCGATCACCGCGCCCGCATGGGACGGTGCCCGCGGCGGAGTCGTCGCGCTGCACGCCCA
>JAPLLF010000377.1 GCA_026387715.1 Pseudomonadota bacterium | reverse complement strand
CCTGCGCGCGCCCTGGTACGTGACACGCGAGATGCCGAACGATCCGCCGACGCCCGGACAGCGAGAGCAACTGTGGCGCGATCTGGTGCGCGCGGTCGACAACGGCTTTCCGATCGTCGCGAACATCGTCGCACCGCCGAGCAATCACCCGCCCGGCTACCCTGATCAAACCATCTATCACTACATCACCGTCAACGGCTACAACCCCGAGACCCACCAGGCGTACATCTCCGATCCCGCGGACTTCGGAGGCCACACGCAGTACTGGCTGCCGTTCGATCAACTCGCGACGTTGATCCCGCCGAAGGGCTACACCGCGCCCGCGCCGTGTACGCGCGAGGCGGTCGTCGGAAAGATCGCGGAGAAGTTCGACGCGCTCGGCGGCTGCGGATCGTTCGTTGGCGCGCCGATCACAGAGGAGCGCACGAGCGCCGATGGCGTCGGTCGGTACAGTATCTTCGAGCGCGGCTCGATCTACTGGACGCCGCAACTCGGCGCGCATGAAGTTCACGGACGCATTCGCGATGCGTGGCGCGACGCGGGCTGGGAGCGAGGCCAGCTCGGGTACCCGATTTCCGACGAATACGTCGATGGCGACGGTCGTCGCAGCGACTTCCAGCATGGCCACATCCACTGGTCGGCCGCGACGAACACGACGACGATCGGGCTCTGAGGTCACCGCGCATAGAAGGTCGCGACGGCAGCGTGATCTGCGATGGCAAGCGCAAGTGGTACGACTGGTTCTCCGAGATCGGGCTCGCGCTCGCGGTCGTCGGGATCGGCGCGCTCACGATGGGCGCGGGAACGGTCGCCGCCGTGGCACTCGCCGGAGCTGGCGTGGCAGGTGCGATCGGTGCCGCGGGCGATCTGGCCGACGGCTACGGCCACAACCACCTCGACGCGAAGACCGTGATCCTCGACGTGGCCCAGATCGTGGGTGGATTCATGGGAGCCGGGCAAGCGCTCGGTGGTCGCCTCATCAAGGTCGCCGCGGCGGCCGACGAGGCGGTCACCGCCGGAGTCGCCGGATCGGCGCGCTTGTCGGGTACGTGGGCGAACCTGGCCGGTCTCGCGGCGCGCACGTACGTCCCGATGACGATCGCATCAGCGGGCGCGAACGGGATCACGCTCGTCGTGATGACGGACGAGTGCATCGCGGGAATTCACGCGGTGCTCGCGAACAAGGCGATGGCCCCGGACGAGCAACGCGCATCGATCGCCCGCATCGTCGGACAGTTCATCCTCGTCGGCGGGCTCACCGCGCTGGCGGTGAAGGGTGACATCGCGGCGGTGCTCGACGGCAAACCGCCGATCGAGATCATCAACCTCAACGGCGAACCGATCGTCGTCGCCGCGGGAACCAAGCCGGTGATCCGGCCGCGGATCGGGGACATGATCGAGACCGATGGCAGCTTGACGAAGACCGGCAAGCAGCGACTCGCGGAGCTGCCGCCGGATTCGCGCCAGAAGCTACTCAAGCTCGATCAATCGACGATGGGCAAGGTCTTGCTGCTCGACAACGCGAACGTCGCGAAGCTCGATGATGCGGCGATTCAGCGGATCGCGAAGATGCACCCGCAGCAGGTCGCGGCGCTCGCGAACCTCTCGCATTCCGACGTCGCGGCGGTGCTCGCACTCGACGACGCGACGATGGCCAAGCTCGGCAAGATGCCGCCGGAGACGATCGCGAAGCTGTCACCGATCACCGAGGCGAAGGTTCACCAGAAGATCGCGGATATCGAAGCCGTGGATGGCAACGTAAAGACCCAACTCGAGGACATTCACGACCACTTGCGCGATACCGACTTCGCGAGCCGAGGCAGTTTCCCGGACAACGGCGGCAACGTCAAAGTCCTCGTGAAGTCGAAGACCCAAAATCTGACACCGAAAGCGATCGAGACGCCGGGCTATGTTCGGCTCGAGCCTATCCCTAGCCCACCTGCACCCAGGGCGGTCACGATCAATTCGATCGAGGTCAGCGCGAAGCTGACTGCGAAGGAAGGCGGCGCGAAGGTTACCGGAGATCTCGCGCCAACCCCGAAAGGCGAACTCAACGTACCGACGCCGAGCGCCGACGTCACGGTCAAGGTCAAGACATCGGAGGGAGACTTCCCCTACACCGATCTCGAGAAGCCTCCTCAAGGTACCCGGATTGCTGTCGTGGACGACAAGCTGCAAAAGGGTGTCCCCGGTGGTCACACACGTGCCGCATGGAACGGCGCGACCTCGAAGTATGGCGACGCCTTCAAAGCAACAGGCGAAGACAAGATCGCGTTCAAGCTTCCGGGCGCAAAGAGCGAGATCAAGATGTCAGCAATCGAATACGAGATCACAACCAAGAAAGGCACTACAGCGAGTAAAGCGCATAGCCCTGGACGACGGTGTTGGCAGCGTCACGGGCGCCGGCCGACTAGCTTGGAAAGCCAGGGTGGAGTCGACTGCCGGGCTTCCTGGCCAACGCGGGACACGTCGATGTAGCGGCTCAGCGCACCCATACCGGCGATGCCGGCGATTGGTTGGCCCGTTATCGCCGCGATCTGATGAGGCTGCATCCCCCCCTGCATGCGCCAAGCGATGAACGTGTCCCGGAAAATATTCAAATGAACGTGCTCCAAGCCTGCCTGCTTGGCCCGCTGCGTGATGATCTTGTACAATGCCGACTCCGACAGCGGGTTCTCGCCGACGGTGTGCTTCAACTTCCCGCGCCCATTCTTGAGCATCAGCGAACGGAACAGCGGCCCCTTGGTGACCTTGCGGTCGCGCAACCACTGCCGCCACGGCGCGATCGCGATCATCACCGTGTCCGACAGCGGTACCGGGAACAGTTTTTCGCCGCCGCCCTTGATCGGAACGGGTGCGACCGGATAGCCGTCGCGGCCGATCTTCGTCGTTTCGATGTTGATGCCGATCAGCGATACGCGCCGCATGCCAGTCTCTAGGCCCATCACGATTATCGACCTGTCACGCATGTCGATTGGGCTCTCGGTGGCGCACGTCGCGAGCAACTTCAAGGCGTCTTCCTGATCAAGCACACGCCACTCGTGCTTGCTCTCCTCCACATCATCGTCGGGATGGCCGACGGCGAGGATTTGCGAAGAACAGTCCAACGTTTGGACGTCAAGCCCGTCGAGCTCGGTCTTGGCGGCTGCGTGTTGGGCCGCGGCGGTGGTGACGGATGCGTATTGGCGACTGACCAGATCGCCGATCCCTCGCTCGAACGTGTCTGCGAGTTCCGCGGCGGCGAGCCCCACCTCGTTGAGTTCGAGCCCTGAGCTGCGGGCGGTCCGCCGCGAGACTAGTTCCACGCCGAGTTCGGTTTCGAGCGCTGCGAGATGGCGACCCGCTGTCTGCTGCGAGACCTTGAGTTGCCCCGCTGCCCCACTGAGAGATCCGGCCTTGCGGATCGCTAAGATTAGGCGAAAGTAATCCCAGTTAGTCGGCATTTTTTCTCGACGGCGAGCCAGCGCCCGGCCAAAGAATGAAACCTTCTCGGGTTTGACCGTCGACGAACGATAACATCAGGATTTTGCCCAGCTTTCGTCGAAATAGATAGTCACCATGTTTCCTCTTCGCCAACAGATCGTCGAACGCTAACTATAGCGCGGCGTGGCGCAGACCTGAAGTCCCAACCAGGCCTCACGTCGCAAGTATTCGTACACTAGTGGAAGCACTCACGCGAAATCGCGCGTGCGCGACGACGCGGCGACTAGCGCACGTTGCGCGGATCTCGTCGAGGACGACCTGCAAGCGTAGACCTACGACGTTTGCGTTGGAGGTCAAATCCAACACCTCAGCTGGCCGTGCACGCCCACGGTGTGTGGCGTGTTCACCGGGCAGTCACAAGATGACGCCATCGCTTGATCACACGCGGCCGTGCACGGCGGCGACAGATCATGACGGTCAGCGCACGCCAGCGTCACCAGGCGAACCCCGCCCGGTACGCGCACCTGCCGCTCAAGGCGATACCACTCGTCGTATTCGCAGTAGAACCCCATGACCTCCGTGACCCCGTCGGGAAGGTCGAGCAGGCGGCGACGTCTGTCGACATAGAGGGCGAACTCGATGACGGGCGCGACATGCTCCGTCATCACCGCACCTCCAACTTCCAGCCGTTGCCGAAGTCCTCGGCCCAGCTGTGCTCGATGCGCCACCTGTTGGCCTCGATGCGATCGCTCGGCCACCTCACGTTCGACGGTCCCGCGATCGTGGTCCAGCCGATGAACTCGAGCAGTTTGCCGGTGCGTTCGCCGTCGAGGTCGACGATGACCTCGTTCGGCATCCACGCGAGGTTCTTGCCGGCGCGGTGGGGCTTGACAGCCCACAGCGACACCCGGTTGCCGGGCCGCGGGTTCTTCTTGCTCGGTCTGGCTGCCTTGTTCGACGTGACGGACTTGCTCGTTCTGGGCATGGCGCATCCTCCGGCTCTGGTGGAAATCGCATGGGTCGATCCACGTCGGCACCGTGCCTCCGTGGCGCTCCGCTGAGGTCGAGAAGAGCGGCGATAGGGCGGCGCTCGAGCCACGAGCGCGCGCGAGAATTCTTGTATCAAACCCAGACGAAAACTCAGCCGGTAATCGTGTAACCGGCAGTCGCCGTTCGAGAATATCGGAGGGCATCGCGGCGCAAGGGGGTATCATTGCGTTATTGCGTCAGCTGGGTGCGCGAGATCCTCGGCATCTACGTGGTCCCGGTGATCGGCACAACAACTACGCGAAATTCCGGGCCCACCTTGGGCCCAGAGGGTGGTCTCAGGCCGGTATCTCAGTGCCACCAGACGGGACGAGCGAAGGGGCGAACCCGTGAGAACCATTGCAAGTCAGTGAGAAGCATAGTGATTGCCACTCTTACTCACTCGGTTCGAAGTACGCGTTCACCGGGTGGAGTCCGGATCTCTCCCTGGAGGGGTGGGGATCGACAGGTTGATCGAGGCGTGATCTATCGTATGGGTGAGCGCTGTCGACGAGCGAATCGCCTACCTGGAGCAGCAGGTTGCGATGTTGCTTGCCATCGTCGAACAGCAGGCTGCGACGATCGCGG
>JAPLLF010000778.1 GCA_026387715.1 Pseudomonadota bacterium | reverse complement strand
CTGCGCGACGTCGTCGAGCAGGTCGAGCTTGCCGAGCGGCTGGAGCTTGTCGCGCAGGTCGCCGAGCATGTAGCCGGTCAGATCCTCGGCGGCGGCGCGGCTGCGCTCGGCGACCTCGCGCTGCTGCTCGGTGCGCGCCTGCTCGCGCACGATGCGCCGCACGCTGACGACGCCCATCGCCGCGAGCAGCGCGATCGCCACGCTCGCCACGACGACGGCGGTCCGGTGTCGCCGGAGCGCGCGGCGCAGCAGCTGCCACGCGGAGTAGTGGTGCGCGCTGACGAGGTGGCCGGTCTGGAAGCTCTTGAGGTCGGAGGCCAGCTCCTTCGCGGTCGGGTAGCGATCGTCGGCGCTGCGCGCCATCGCCTTCTCGACGATCGCGACGAGGTCGGGCGGGACCCCCGGCGCGCGCGCGGCCAGCGGCGGCGCGGGATCGTTGGCGACGAGGTAGAGGATCTCCGCGGCGGACGTCCCGACGTAGGGCGCGGCACCGGACAGCACGTGGTAGAGCATCGCGCCCAGCGCGTAGACGTCGGCGCGCTCGTCGACCGCGTCGGCCAGCGCCTGCTCGGCCGGCATGTACGCGGGCGTGCCGAGCACGGCGCCCGCGAGCGTCTCGTCCACCGCCCCACTCGACGGCGATGGGGTCGGGTGGACCGAGGGGTCGCCCGCGAGCGAGGACGCCGTGAGATCCTTGGCGAGCCCCCAGTCGATGACGACGGTCTCGCCGAACTCGCCGACGAGCACATTCGCCGGCTTGAGATCGCGGTGGATGATGTGCTGGCCGTGCGCGTAGGCCAGCGCGTCGACCGCCGCGATGATGTGCGGCAGGAGCCCCAGTCGCTGCTCGAGCGTCGTGCGCTTCGCGATGACGCGGTCGAGCGACTCGCCGGCGACGAGCTTCATCACGTAGAACGGCTCGCCGCCCGGCCAGCTACCCGCCTCCAGGAGGTTCACGATCGCCGGGTGCTGCAGCTTCGCGGTGATCCGGGCCTCGCGCTCGAACCGCGCGCGCAGCGCCGTCGAGCCCGGCAGGAGCTCCTTGATCGCGACCGTCCGGCCGAGGCGGCGATCGCGCGCCGACAGGATGCGGCCCATGCCGCCGCGCGCGATCTCGTGGCCGATCAGGTAGCGCGCCGGGTCGATCGTCGCGAGCTCCGCATCGTCCTCGGCGCCTCGCGCGGCCGCCCCGGTCCCCGACGCGTGCCCCGGCAGGGTGTTGCCCTCGCCGTCGGGCGCGCCGGCGAGCGTCGCGGCCGCATCGTCGTCGTCGCTCGGAGCATCGACCATGGCCCACGATAGACGCGTTCGCGCCCACGCGGAGGCGTTGTCGGCTCGAGCCGACACCTTGTGGGCTCGAGCCGATGGCCACGGGCGCGTGCGCGGCCCAAAAAACCTCCCCTCGCGACGTGCAGCGATCCGCGGGTGCTGGCACGCGGGCTGCTCGTCCATCGCGCATGACGACCACGCCGATGCCCGCCCTGCTCTCGACGCTGCTGCTCTCGAGCCTGCTCGCCTGTGGCGGCAGCCCCGCCGCCACGACGACGGGCGATGACGTCGCCATGCCCGACGCCAGCACCGACCCCGCGCTCGACGCGGGCGACGCGGGCACCTGCACGGCACCCGACGTGCTGATCGTGCTCGACCGGACGATGAGCATGATCACGACCCCGGCGGGCACGCTCCCCGAGAACACCCCGGCCGGGCGCGCGACCTCCAAGTGGGGTCTCGCGGTGATGGCGATCGAGGCGCTCGGCACGCTCGACGCGACGATCCGGCTCGGCCTCGAGCTGTTCCCTCGCGATCCGGGTGGCGACCAGTGCGTGACGATCGCGCAGAAGCTCGACGGCGCGGCGGCCTCGAACGTGCGCTGCGAGCCCGGCGAGGTCGCGGTCGAGCCGGCGCTGGCGACCGGGCCCGAGATCGCCGGCGCGATCGACGTCGACACCACGCGGCTGTGCCGCAGCACGCCGATCGGCGCCGCGCTCGCGACCGCGGACGTCCAGCTCGCCGCGCTCGCCGCCGGCGCGCGCGCGCAGTTCGTCGTGCTGGTGACCGATGGCAAGGACGCGTGCGACGCCACCGGCGGGCTCACCGAGGTCCAGGCCCTCGCGGCGCGCGGCGTGCTCACCTACGCGATCGGCTTCGGCGCGACGGGCGTGGTCGACGGCGTCGACGGCGCGCAGCTCAACCGCCTCGCCTGCGCCGGCCACACCGCGATCGGGTTCCCGGCGCCGTGCACCGCCGACGCGAGCGGCAACC
>JAPLLF010000097.1 GCA_026387715.1 Pseudomonadota bacterium | reverse complement strand
CGATCACGCAAGACTCGCTTCCGACGTGGCGGTCTCCGTCGTCGTCGGTGGGACTCTCACCCCGGGTCACTCTTCGAAGTTTCGGCTGTTACATGCCTTCCTCTCCGACCAGGCTTGTCCTGGCGCACTTTACGTTTACGTCGACGCTTACGTTTGCGATGAGGTCGTCACGGACGATCACTCACCGACGAAACAACCGGGCGAACACGCCGAGCAACCCGTGATGCTCGTGCGGCGGCTCGGTGACCTCGGCATCCGCCTCGGTCTTGAACCGCTTCGACTGCTTGAGCAGCGACACCAGCTCGTGCGCGTCGAACCACACGCCGTGCTGCGCGCAGCGATCGAGCGCAACGTCGCCGAGGTTCACCGTCAACATCGGCGCCTTGCACGCCGCGCACGGCATCTGCTTGTCCCCGAGGCGCTCGCTCCACGGCAGCGTGACGAGCGAGTTCGTGCGCTCCTCGAGCAGCGCGACGAGGGTCTCCTCGTTGATCCACGCCCCGTCGCAGACCTCGCACCGCATCGTGCGACCCGCGACCGCGAGCGGCTGATCCTGACAACTCGGGCAGACGAGGTCCATATCCGGACCTTAGTACGACTTGGCCCAGACGACGCGCTTGGCGCTCGGCTGCCCGGTGAACGGGCACGTCCCGGGCTCGCCTGCCTCGAGCGGGATGCACCGGACGGTGACCTTGAGGTCCTCCTTGATCTTGGTCTCGAGCGCGGGATCGCCGTTGAAGTGCGTCATCGCGAACCCACCGTGGATCGGCGTCGGGTCGTTGGGGTTCTTCGTCCTGGGCGACTCGAAGTACGCGTAGAACTCTTCCTTGGTGTCGATCACGCGGGTGTGCTCGGCGCGGAACGCCTTGGCGCGCGCGAACATCGACGCCTGGATGTCGTCGAGCATCGCGCCGATCCCGGCGACCAGCTCGGCGCGCGGCATCGACACCGGCTTGTCGGCCTGCTTGTCCCGGCGCGCGACCATCGCGACGTCGCCATCGATGTCCCGCGGCCCGACCTCGATGCGGATCGGCACGCCCTTCCTGACCCACTCCCACTTCTTGTCGCCGCCGCCGATGTCGCGCGCGTCGAGCTCGACGCGGAGGCGATCCTCGCCGCCCGCGAACCGCTGCTTCTCGAGCTCGACCTTGAGCGCCTTGCAGTAGGTCATCACGCGCTCGCGATCCTCGGGCTTGCGCACGACCGGCATGATGACGACCTGCTTCGGCGCGAGCCGCGGCGGGCAGATCATGCCGTCGTCGTCGGCGTGGGTCATGATCATCGCGCCGATCAGCCGCGTCGACACGCCCCACGACGTGGTCCACGCGTGGGTGAGCGTGTTCTTGTCGTCGAGGAACTGGATCCCCGACGCCTTGGCGAAGTTCTGGCCGAGGAAGTGCGAGGTCCCGGCCTGCAGCGCCTTGCGATCTTGCATCATCGCCTCGATGCAGAACGTCTGCACCGCGCCCGGGAACCGCTCGCCGATCGTCTTCTCGCCCTGGATCACCGGCATCGCCATGTAGTCCTCGGCGAACGTCGCGTAGACGCCGAGCATCTTCATGGTCTCCTCGACGGCCTCCTCGGCGGTGGCGTGCGCGGTGTGGCCCTCCTGCCAGAGGAACTCCGCGGTGCGCAGGAACAGGCGCGTGCGCATCTCCCAGCGGACGACGTTGGCCCACTGGTTGATCAAGAGCGGCAGGTCGCGATAGCTCTGCACCCACTTCGCGAAGCTCGCGCCGATGATCGTCTCCGACGTCGGCCGCACGACGAGCGGCTCGGCGAGCGGCCCCGCCGGGACGAGCTTGCCGTCGCGCTCCTCGAGCCGATGGTGGGTGACGACCGCGCACTCCTTGGCGAAGCCGTCGACGTGCGCGGCCTCCTTCTCGAAGTACGACAGCGGGATGAACAGCGGGAAGTAGGCGTTGGAGTGGCCGGTGTCCTTGAACATCCCGTCGAGGACGCGCTGGACGTTCTCCCACAGCGCGTAGCCCCACGGCTTGATGACCATGCAGCCCTTGACCTCGGAGTTCTCGGCCAGGTCGGCGGCCGCGACGACCTCCGGGTACCAGTCTTGATAGTTCGATGCGCGGGTCGATTGGATGCCGAGTTTCTTCGCCACGGGCGAAGGAATACCTCAGTTGCAGTCCTTGTACGAGCGCACGCCGTCGACGTCGAAGAACCATGTGCCGTCGTGGAGAAACCCGATCGTCGCGACGGCGTCATCACCATCCTGCCCGTCGGCCTGCGCCAGCGCCCAGACCTGCGCGAGCGCGCAGCGCGGCGGCTTGCGCAGCGGCGCATCGCACGTCTCGCTCGTCACGATGAGGGCCTCGAGCCGCGTCGCGGTAACCTCGACCGCCACCAGACAGGGCAGGTCCACGACCGTGGTGCGCGGCAGGTTCGCCGGCCGCGCCGACCGCGCCGCCGAGCGGAACTGGAAGTACGACTTGTGCTCGGAGCGCACGGTGAGATCGACGACGCCGTCGCGGCGCACGTTCTGGTACATCTCGAACTCGGTGAACTCGGCGTCCGCGAGCAGCCGGCGCGCGAGCGCGCGAGCGCGCGGCAGGTACGCGATCGGATCGAACCGCCGCGGCTCGTAGTCCGGCGCCATCGCGATCGCGGTGCCGCTGGTCTCGATCCGCGTGACGCCATCGCGCTCGGTCGACGAGGGCGGCGTCACCACGGGCGCCGGTGGTGGAGCGGCGGCGGGAGCGCGTCCCGGTCGCGTGACTGGCGACGCCGGCGGCGCGCCCTCGGCCGCCGCCACGCTGGCATGGCTCGGCGCGATCCGCTCGGGCGACGGCGCGACCGGGAGGTCCCCGACGGTCATCGGCGTCGGCCCACGCGTCGAGACGACCGCGATCGCGACGACCGTTCCGGCGAGTGCGAGGCCGGCCGCGATCACCAGGCCCGTGCGTGGCGACCGCGAGGGGGCCGGGGTGATCGGCGGCGCGAGCGGGGGTGCGATCGGCGGCGCGATCGGGGGTGCGATCGGACGCGCGATCGATGGCGCGCTCGGGGGGATGTTCGACGGTGCGTTCGACGGCCCCCGCGACCGCGCGAGGCTCGGCCGCATGAGCTCGGGGTTCGACGCCCGGATCCCACCGTCGCGCGTGGCGAGCGCGCGCCACGCGAGATCGGGCAGCGCGCGCGACGCGGCGTCGAGGGCGCTGGCCATCGCGGCGGCGCTCTGGAAGCGCTCCTCCGGCCGCTTCGCCATCGCGGTCTCGATCACGTGCTGGATCCCCGGCGGCAGCTCGGGGCGGAGCGCGCGCGCGGACGGCACCGGCGCCTCGAGGTGCTGGCGCATGAGCTCGAACAGCGCCTCGCCGGTGAACGGCACGCGCCCGGTGACCGCCTCGTAGAGCACGATCCCCGCCGCGTAGACGTCGGCGCGCGCGTCGAGCTCCTTCGCGCCGTTGATCTGCTCCGGCGCCATGTACGCCGGGGTCCCGAGCAGCGCGCCGGTGCGCGTGCGCGGCGACAGCTCGTTCGACAGCCCCGGCGCGAGCTTGGCGATCCCGAAGTCGAGGACCTTGGCGTGGCCCTCGCCGGTGATCAGGATGTTGTCGGGCTTGAGATCGCGGTGCACGATCCCGATCGCGTGCGCGGCGTCGAGCGCCGACAGCACCTCGGCCATCGCGCGGACGACGCCGCCGAGCGGCGCGGGCGTCGGCCCGCGGACGACGGCGCCGAGCGTCGGCCCGTCGATGAACTCCATGACGATGTACGGCCTCCCGTCGCCGAGCTGCGCGAGATCGAGCACGCTCACGATGTTCTCGTGCTTGATCAGGTTCACCGCGCGGGCCTCGGCGAAGAACCGCTCGAGGAGATCCGGCATGCGCGTGCACTGATCCGACAGCACCTTGACCGCGACGCGCGCGCCGATCGCGGGCTGCTCGGCGAGGTAGACCGAGCCCATGCCGCCGACGCCGAGCAGCCGGGTGATGCGATAGCGCCCGACCTCGGTGCCGATCAACGGATCAGGCTTCGGGTCCATCGGCGTCATGGCAGGTCGTGACGCTAGCAGATCCTTCGACGTTCGCTCAGCGGTCGCGGCGCCGCCGCGGCCGGGGCTTGGGCGCGGCCGGGGCGGCCTCGCGGACCAGGGCCGTCGGGCCCCAGCGGATGAGCGCGTCGATGAACGCGCGCACGTGCGCCGGGAGCAGCTCGCGCTCGGCGAACACCACCGACAGGCGAGTCTCGCTGCCGATCGCCGACGGCAGCACCGCGACGAGCGCGCCGCGCTCGAGGTCCTCGAGGACCCAGGTATCGGGCAGCAGCGCGATCCCGAGCCCCGCCCGCGCCGCGTTCGCCAGGAGCACCAGATCGTTGGCGAAGAACGCGCCGCCGACCCGCACGCGCTTGCCGGTTCGCAGCGGCCAGTGGGTCTCCGGGATCTCCCCGCGCTGGAACATCATCAGGCAGCGGTGCGCGGCGAGCTCGGCCGTCGTGCGCGGAGCGCCGTGCGCCTGCAGGTAGGCGGGCGACGCGACCGCCACCAGCGCCGACTTCACCAGGGTCCGCGCGACCAGCCCAGGCTCGAGCTGGGGCGTCGCGCGCAGGGCGACGTCGTAGCCACCGCCGACGAGGTCGACGTGCTCGGTCGACGCGTGGACGAACACGCGGACCTCGGGGTGATCGCGGGCGAAGTCGACCAGCAGGTCGGTCAGCCCCTGGTGGACGAGCGGCGGGATCGAGATCTTGAGGTCGCCTCGCAGCGCACCGTCGTCACGCTGGACCGACGCCTCGGCACGCGCCACGGCATCGAGCACGTTGCGGGCGTGCAGGTAGAGCGACTCCCCGGCGTCGGTCACGGAGAGCCGCCGCGTCGTCCGCTTCAGCAGCCGCACGCCGAGGTGCGCCTCGAGCCGCGCGAGCCTGCGGCCGAGCGTCGCGCGCGGGATGCGCAGCTCGGCCGCCGCGCGGGAGAGCGAGCGGGCCTCCACCGTCCGGGTGAACGCGAGGAGCTGGGCGGTCTCGAGCGGCTCGCGGCTCATCAGGATCAAAACGTAGCAGATGATGCCGATTATCGACACATTGTGTCAGGCGCACGCGGCCCCATGATGGGCGCATGAACCTCGCCATCTGGATCGTCCAAGGACTACTCGCGGTGATGATGGCAGGCGCCGGCCTGTTCAAGCTCGTCACGCCGCACGCCCAGCTCGTCACGAAGATGCCCTGGGCGAGGTCGTGGCCCGAGCCACGCATCAAGCTGCTCGGCGCGGCGGAGGCCCTCGGCGCCGCGGGCCTGATCCTCCCAGGCCTGCTCCACCTCCTCCCGATCCTCACGCCGGTCGCCGCGATCGCGCTGGTGATCCTCATGGCGGGCGCCGTCAAGACGCACCTCGATCGGAAGGAGTCACCGGCCCCGGCGCTCGTGCCGCTCCTGCTGGCGAGCGTCGTCGTGCTCGGGCGCCTCGTCCTCGTCCCCTGGGTGTAGCGACCGAACTTCAGTCGACGTTCTTCTCCCAGCTGCCGTACATCGGGTTGGGGATCAGGATGAACGACTCGCCGAACTTGGCGAACGCGTCGTCGGGCTGCTTGCGCACGTCCTGCGTCAGCTTCGGGAAGTCCTGGATGTTGTCGCCGACGAACATCACGACCTCCATCCGCGCGGCGACCGCGTCGAACCGCGGGTTCTTGTCGCTCGTCGTGTCCTGGCAGAGCATCTCGTCGAACGTCATGCCGATCGCGTGCAGGTTGTCCTGCGTCGCCGCGCACTCGGTGGCGGCCTTGCGGTTCGACACCAGCACGACCTTGCCGCCGAGCTGCTTGACCTCGTTCGTGAACGCGAGGACGCCGGCGACCGGCGTCGCGGCCTTCTTGTTCACCCACGCCGTCCAGCTGGCGGGCGAGAAGCCGACGCCGAGGTCAGCGCGAGAGTGCTGATAGGCGCTGTTGTCGACCGAGGTCTCGTCGATGTCGAGCACGACGCCCCAGCTCGTCGGCAACCCGGCGGCCGCGCGCTCGGCGATCCGCGCGCTCGCGACGCCGTACGCCTGGAGCTGCAGCGCGCGGCGCTCGGCCGAGCGCTGGTACCACTTGAGGTCGTTGCCGAGCGGCGCCACCGGCGCGTCGGTCACGCACGTGCCGGTGCACGTGAACGCGAGCCGTGCCTTCTTGGACGTCGTCAACGCCGTGCCGGCGACCTCGACGAGATAGAAGCCGCCGAGCGGAGCGGTGAAGCCGGTCTTCGACAGCTTGCCGTAGCCGGCATCCTCGTCGGACGCGAGCGTCTTGGGGTACGAGCCATCGCCGAGCCGCGGGCCGTAGACCTTGAGCTGGGTGTCGAGCCCCGCCGCCGAGCCGGTGCGCGTCACCTCGAAGCCCGCGGTGCTGCCCTCGGCGACGTAGACCACGTAGCCGAGGCGCGGCGCCGCGGCGGTGAGCAGGAGGTCGGTCGTGCCCGGCGCGATCCGCGCGGTGACCTCGATGCCCACCGTGCCGTCAGCCTTCGCGTCCTCTCCCTGGATGTCGGCGGCGCCGCCCTCCAGATCGATCGGGGCATCGGCGCAGGCGGTGACGAGGAGCAGCGAGGCGAGATAGGAAGTGCGCATGTGGATGACGCGGCGCGATGCAGTGGCCGTGCCCGCCGCACGATGCGCAAGATCACGCAGTTGCCTGCGAGATCACCTGGCGACTCGAGCTTGCCATGGCTACCGACGCGCCTTCGCTCGTGCGGCGACCGTGGAAAACTCCACCAGGACGAGACGCCGACGAGACGCGTGGACGTGGCTACTATCGCCGCGTGACGAACGCGACCAGCCGCTGGATGACCTTCGCGCTGTCGATCACCGCGGCCGTGTTGCTCCTGCTCTCCGTCGGGACCAAGCGCTGGGTCGCCAAGGACGAGATGGGGCATGGTCGCGAGTTCGGCGCGCTGGACGTCGGTCCGCTCGGCGTACATGGCTGCGAGCTCGACCGGGTCGACGTCCGCATGAACGCGCACGGCGCGATCACCGACGTGTTCCTCGCGGCGCGCGGCGGCGACCGGTGCGAGCCGCGCTGGCAATCCAATCACGCGTTCACCACCGCGCTCGATGCCGCGATCACCCGCCGGCTCGTCACCCACGAATTCGGCGATCTCCGCGACGACACGCTGCGCGCCAAGATCGACGCGCTCACGTCGACCAGGTTCGCCGTGCTTGGCTACTTGACCTTCCTGTTCGGCGTCATCGTCGCGCTCGCGCTGCTCGCCGCGGTCGCGCTCCCGTACACCCGGCTCGACGCCACGCGGTCCATCCCGCAGCTCGGCAAGCTCGCGCTGGCCGCGGCGGTCGTCGCGCTGGTCACCGGCGGCGGCTTCCTGATGACGCGCCCGGGCCCGCCGACGTTCCTCGGCACCGGCCTTGGGTTCTGGCTGTTCGGCATCGCCATCATGATGGCGATCGTCGCGAGCTACCAGCACGCGAACGCGCGGCGCGGCTAGTCAGCGAAACGGCGTCGCGCCGACGTCGACGTCCTCGGTCATGTACTCGGGCCCGATCGGGATCTCGAGCGGATCCTGGCAGTACCACTCGACGAAGCCGCAGCGCTTGCAGATGTAGACCTCGAACACGCCGAAGCCGCGACGGGTGTCGATCGGCTCGATGTGGAGCTCGTCGCCCGGGATCTGGTAGGCGGCGAACATCGGCCCCGCGGTCGGGTGGCCGTCGCGGTCGGCGAGCTCGCGCGGCACGGCGCGCACGAACTGCGTGAAGTGACACTTCGAGCACGGCGCGCGCCCGCGCTGCGAGGGCTGCAGCACCACCACGCCGGTCTTCGCCGCGCACGCGTCGCAGACGCGCCGGCTGCGCTCGATGCGCGTGTTGAGGAGGCCCGTGCACAGCGTGCACGTCGTGGGATCGGACATGACGGCGACTCTACTTGGTCGCTGCGCCCGGCGAGCTACTTCGTGGACGACTTGCCGCGCAGCCGGAACAGGCACGTGCGCGCGCGGGTGAGCGCCAGGCTCGCGACCTCGTCGCCCTGGACCTCGGGCATCGGCCTGGACTCGAGCTGATCGATCGCGACGCCGACGGCGTCGACGCACAGCAGCGTGCGGCACGCGCACGCGCGGCCGTGCAGCTCCGTCGTGATCGCCTGCCAGCTCGCGAGATCGAACCGCAGCGGCGCGTCGAGCGGCACGACCTCGGTGTCGCGGTCGAAGTCGAAGTTGACCGCGGGCTCGTCGAGCCGCGGCGGGCACACGCGCCCACTCGCGCGGCACGCCTCGAGCGCGGCGATGAACCGGCGGCGCACCGCGAGATCGCCGATCGCGATGCGCAGCGGATCGCTGGTCGCGACGTCCTGCTCGCGCGCGACGAGGTCGTGGATCACGCGCTCGGCGGTGGCCTCGGCGCCACGCTCGGCGATCAGCGCGCGATCGAGCTCGGCGGCGCCGTAGGTCGGCTTGAAGTCGTCGTCGCCCGCGAGCTCGGCCGCGTTGTGCTCGCCCTGGTCGCCGGCCGTCGGCGGGTGGTAGGTGCTCGTGCCCCCGCACCCGGACGTGACGAGGGTGACCAGCAAGATCGAGGCGCGCATCGTTGGCTAGGGTAACAACCGCGTCGGCGTGCTACCACCTCGTAACGCCACGATAACCATCACCTTCTGGGCACCTTCCAGGTGGAACTGAATCGTTGGCGCGCGCTCGACGTCGAAGACCAGGTACGGAGAAACCATCATGATCGATCTGTTCGGCATCCTCACTCGGACCCTCCTCGCCCTCGCGCCTGCCCCCCACGCGCAGCCCCAGAAGCTCGTCTCGATCCCGCTGATGGGGACGCCCGACGCCGGCGTCGCCACCGAGAAGGCGATCGTCAAGACCGCGCCGACCGCGACCGAGACCGTCGACAAGGTCCAGGGCTTCTACGCGGGGATCAAGCAGGTCACCGCGCAGTTCCGCCAGACCGTGACGAACGTGACGTTCGGCTCCACCAAGAGCAGCGACGGCACCGTCTACATCCAGAAGCCCGGCAAGATGCGGTGGGACTACGTCGAGAAGCGCGGCGACAAGGTCGAGTTCAAGAAGAGCTTCATCTCCAACGGTGCCTACCTGTTCGTCGTCGAGCACGACAACAAGCAGGTCGTGAAGAAGAACCTCAACCAGGACCTGATGCCCGTCGCGGTCAGCTTCCTGTACGGCAAGGGCGACCTCAAGGCAGAGTTCAACGCCGAGCTCGACACCACCGGCAAGTACGGCGGCAAGGACGAGGTCGTCCTCAAGCTGTCGCCGAAGGCCCCGTCGGCGCAGTACAAGAACCTGTTCCTCGTCGTGTCGCCGAAGGACTTCCACGTCACCCAGTCGATCATCGTGGACTCGTCGAACAACGTGAACCACTTCCGGTTCTTCGCCCCCAACTTCACCCAGGCGCTCAAGGACGCGTGGTTCGAGTTCGACGTGAAGTCGGTGCCGTCGTATCGCGTGATCGACGCCGATCAGCAGAAGCCGGCCGACAAAAAGTAGTACGTTCCGCGTCGACGATGGCCATCAAGTTCGTCGACGCCAACGGCCTGCGGTTCGGCTACCTCGAGCGTGGCACCGGCCCCCTCGTCGTGCTGCTCCACGGCTTCCCCGACACCGCGTACACCTGGGACGCGACGATGGACGCGCTCGCGGGCGCCGGCTATCGCGCGGTCGCGCCGTTCACGCGCGGCTACCACCCGACCGCGATCCCGCGCGACGGCAAGTACGACACCGACACGCTGGCCACCGACGTGCTGGCGCTGATCGACGCGCTGCGCGGCGACGAGCGCGACGTGATCCTCGTCGGCCACGACTGGGGCGCCAGCGCCGCGTACGGCGCCGCCGCGCTCGGCGCGGATCGGATCCGGCTGCTCGTGACCCTGGCGATCCCCCACCCGCGGTCGATCCGCCCGAGCCCGCGGCTCGCGTGGACGATGCGGCACTTCGTGACCCTGCGCGGCAAGGGCGCCGCCGCGAGGGTCGCCCGCGACGACCTCGCGATGGTCGACACGCTGGTCAAGCGGTGGTCGCCGTCGTGGACCGTCCCGGTCGGCGAGACCGATCGCGTCAAGGTCGCGTTCCGCCAGCCCGGCTGCCTCGACGCCGCCCTCGGCTACTACCGCGCGGTCTCGGTGCGGCTGCCGCACGCCCACCAGCAGATGATCGCGGTGCCGACGATCGCGTTCGCGGGCGAGCACGACCTGATCGCGCCGCGCAGCTACGAGAAGGCGCGGATCTACTTCACCGGGTCGTACGAGGTCCTCCAGGTCCCCGGCGGTCACTTCATGCACCGCGAGCACCCGGCGATCTTCACGAACGAGCTGGTGCGCGCGCTCCGCGACCACGACAACGCTAAGGTGAGCGCATGAAGCCGATGCTCCCGCACGCTCGCCAGGCCGCTCCCCAGGGGCCCGTCGTGCTCGTCGTCATGGACGGCGTCGGCCGCGGTGCCGGCGACGAGGCCGACGCGGTGACGATCGCGGCGACGCCGACGCTCGATCGGCTGTGGGCGCCCGGGGTCCGCGCCGAGCTGCGCGCGCACGGCCGCGCGGTCGGGCTGCCCACCGACGAGGACATGGGCAACAGCGAGGTCGGTCACAACGCGCTCGGCTGCGGGAAGATCTACGCGCAGGGCGCGGTCTTGATCGGACGTGCGCTCGCCAACGGCTCGATCTTCACCGGCGCGGCGTGGCAGGGCATCGTCGCGCGCGGCCTGCGCGGCGGCGCGATCCACTTCCTGGGCCTCCTGTCCGACGGCAACGTGCACAGCCACCTCGATCACCTCGAGGCGATGCTCGCCGCTGCGGCGACCGCGGGCTGCAAGCGGCTCTACGTCCACGCGCTGCTCGACGGCCGCGACGTCCCCCCGCAGAGCGCGCTGGTGTACGTCGAGCGCACGGAGCGCTTCCTGGCGGGCCTGCGCGCGAGCGGGCTCGACGCCCGGATCGTGTCCGGCGGCGGCCGCATGAAGCTGACGATGGATCGCTACGAGGCCGACTGGGCGATGGTCGAGCGCGGCTGGCACACGCACGTGCTCGGCGAGGGCCGGCCGTTTCCGTCGGCCACCGCCGCGGTCGAGACGTTCCGCGCCGAGGCGCCCGGCATCATCGATCAGGACCTGCCGGGGTTCGTCGTCAGCCCGCCCGCGCCGATGCACGACGGCGACGCGTGCGTGATGTTCAACTTCCGCGGCGACCGCGCGATGGAGATCTCGCGGGCGTTCGACGACGGCCCGGAGTTCGCGCGCTTCGATCGCGTCCGGAAACCGGACGTCGCGTACGCGGGGATGATGGAGTACGACGGCGACCTCCACGTTCCGCGCAGCTACCTGGTGTCGCCGCCCGAGATCGAGCGCCCGATGGGCGAGCTGCTCGCGACGACGCAGGTCAGCCAGCTCGCGATCTCGGAGACCCAGAAGTACGGCCACGTGACGTACTTCTGGAACGGCAACCGCAGCGGGATGTTCGACGAGCACCGCGAGACCTACATCGAGATCCCGAGCGACCGCGTGCCGTTCGAGCAGCGCCCGTGGATGAAGGCCGCCGAGATCACCGATCGGCTGATCGACGAGCTCCGCACCGGCCGCCACCAGTTCGCGCGCGTCAACTACGCCAACGGCGACATGGTAGGGCACACCGGGGCGTTCGACGCGACCGTGATCGCGGTCGAGACCGTCGATCTCCAGCTCGCGCGGCTCGCCGCGGCGGTCCAGCAGCTACAAGGAATTCTCGTGGTTACGGCCGATCACGGCAACGCCGACGAGATGTTCCAGCGCGACAAGCAGGGCCGCGTCCAGCGCGACAAGGCGACCGGCCAACCCGTGGTAAAGACGAGCCACACGCTCAACCCCGTGCCATTCTCGATCCTGGATCCGGCACGCGGCGACCGCTACGAGATCGACCCCGACCGCGCCGCCACGGGCGGCATCGCCAACGTGACCGCGACCTGCATCGAGCTTCTTGGTTTCACGCCTCCCGACGATCTCGAGCCCTCTCTTCTAAGGTTCCGATGACCCCTACTGCCTCCACGCTGGCTCGCACCCTGCTCTGCTCCGTCGCCCTCGCCGGCGTGGCGCTCCAGACCTCCTGCGACGCGCAGGTCGCCGCCGCCGCCGCGTGCACCAAGGGCGCGGCCGACTGCATCCCCGACGTGAACTACGTCGACACGCACGGGACCGCGTACACGGCGCAGACCCTCAAGAACAAGATCGTGCTCGTGAACTTCTGGGCGACGTGGTGCAAGCCGTGCGAGCGCGAGATCCCGGACATCTCGAAGGCGTACGAGAAGTACAAGGACAAGGGCGTCGTGTTCCTCGGCGTGCTCTACGACCAGGCCGACGAGGACGCGGTGCTCAACTTCGCGTCCGACCACGAGATGACGTATCCGATCGTGCGCTCGACGTCGGACATCATGACGGCCTACCAGTATCCCGAGAAGTTCCCGACGACGTTCGTGTTCGATCGCAGCGGCCGCAAGATCCTCGAGAAGGTCGGCGGCGTGACGCTCGCCGATCTCGCCAGGACGATCGAGCCGAAGCTCTGACGCGGTGATCCGACGCTACCAGCGCCCCTGGACGCCGAACAGCGGCGCCTGGGCCGCGCGCGCATCCGCCGGGCGCGCCATGCCGACGAAGATGCCGATCGAGCGGTTGTGCTTGTCGACGGCGTCCATCGTCGCGCCCAGATCGTACGCGGCGCCGCCGACGTAGCCGATCGCGGCCATCCCGACGACGACGACGCCGGCCTGCGTGAGGTTGGTGCACTCCTGATCCTGGTTGCACCGGTGGGTCTCCGACAGGCCGAGCACCGCGAGCCCGGCGAGCGCCGCGGACGCCGCGCGGACGCCCATGCCGATGGTGAGGTATTCGCCCGCGTAGAACTGGCCGAGCGAGGGCGTGACGATCGACGAGGCGAACCCGGCGACGAACAGCGGCTTGTTGACGACGTCGCCACTCACCGTCGACACCAGCGCGCTGGTGAGGATGAGCCCCGACGACACGGCGGTGCCGATGCCCCCGAGGGCGACGGCGACCGTGCGCGACTTGCCTCGCCCCGCGTGCGCCGAGCTGGCCGGCCCGACGAGAAGGACGACAAGGGCGAGGAGGACGACGAGGGCGGCGCGACGCATGGCGCACGATAACGCGTATCATCACGCGATGCGTCGCGCGCTCGTGGTGATGGTCGTCGGGGCGTGTGGTGGCGGGGCGACCCCGCCGGTGCCGACCGGCAGCGCGACGTCGTCGACCGCAGGTTCGCCACCAACCGCGCCGACGCTCCGGGTCGACTTCGGGGACTGCGCGGCGACCACCGTGGCGTTCGTCTCGGGCCCCATGCCGTTGCCGGTTGCCCCACCAGCGGCCGCCACGCCTGCGCCACGTGATCGAGCCTGGGATGACCGGGAGGTGGGGCCACCCGCCGAGCCG
>JAPLLF010001252.1 GCA_026387715.1 Pseudomonadota bacterium | reverse complement strand
TCCCGCGCGTCAGGCGGCGCTCTTCGCGGGGCTCCCGCAGAGCGTCCCCTGCGTCACGATCAACAAGGTGTGCGGCTCGGGGCTCGAGGCCGTGATCGGCGCCGCCCGCGCGATCGCGACCGGGGAGATCGAGGTCGCCGTCGCCGGCGGCATGGAGTCGATGTCCAACACGCCCCACGCGATCCGCGCGTCGCGCACCGGCACGAAGATGGGGCCGCTCGAGACCGTCGACCTGATGGTCGCCGATGGCCTCTGGGATCCGTACTCGAACCAGCACATGGGCAACTGCGCCGAGCTGTGTGCCAAGGAGAAGGGCATCCCTCGCGGCGTGCAGGACGAGCACGCCGTGGCGAGCTACACGCGCGCGCTCGAGTCGATCAAGGCCGGTCGCTTCAAGGCCGAGATCGCGCCGGTCACGATCCCCGGCAAGAAGGGGGATGTCGTCGTCGATACCGACGAGGAGCCCGGTCGTGGCGACGTCGCCAAGCTCGCCGGGCTTCGCCCCGCGTTCGTCAAGGACGGCGGCACGGTCACCGCCGGCAACGCGTCGTCGATCAACGACGGCGCCGCCGCCGTGGTCCTGATGTCGGCCGACGAGGCGAAGCGCCGCGGGCTCACGCCGCTCGCCCGGATCGTCGCGACCGGCTATCACGCGCAGGCGCCGGAGTGGTTCACCACCGCGCCGGCGACGGCCATCGCCAACGCGATCGCCAAGGCGAAGTGGGACGTCCGCGACGTCGGGCTGTGGGAGATCAACGAGGCGTTCTCGGTCGTCGCCGTCGTGAACAACCAGCTGCTCGGGCTCGACGCGAACAAGGTGAACGTGTGGGGTGGCGCGGTCGCCCTCGGTCATCCGATCGGCGCTTCGGGCGCGCGCATCCTCGTCACGCTGCTCCACGCGATGGCGGCCAACAACGTCAAGACCGGCGGTGCGTCGCTGTGCATCGGTGGCGGCGAGGGCATCGCGATGCTCGTGGAGCGCGCGTAGATGACGGCGGTCGTGAGCGGGCCCCGGGAGATCAAGAAGGTCGGCGTCGTCGGCGCGGGCCAGATGGGGCAGGGCATCGCGCAGGTCGCGGCCCAGGCGGGCTGCGACGTGATCATCGTCGATGCCGCGCCCGACTTCGCCCAGCAGGGCGTCGCCAAGATCAAGAAGCAGCTCGATCGGCTCGTCGAGAAGGGCAAGCTCGACGGCGCCGCGCGGGACGCGACCATGGGGCGCCTCAAGCACGGCAGCACCCATCGCGACTTCCACGACTGCGACCTCGTCATCGAGGCGGCACCCGAGAAGGAGGAGCTCAAGCTCGCGATCTTCAAGTCGCTGGGTGAGGTCTGCAAGGACGACGCGATCCTCGCGTCGAACACGTCCTCGATCTCGATCACCAAGATCGCCGCTGCCTCGGGGCGTGCCGACCGCGTGATCGGGATGCACTTCATGAACCCGGTGCCGGTCATGAAGCTCGTCGAGATCGTCCGCGGATTGCCGACGAGCGACGCGACGAACGCCACGGTCACCGCGCTCGCGCAGCGGTTCGGCAAGACGACGATCGGCGCCCGCGACATCCCGGGCTTCATCGTCAATCGCATGCTGATCCCGTTGCTCAACGAGGCCTGCTACGGCCTCTACGAGGGGCTCGGCACCGCGGCGGACATCGACACCGGCGTGCGGCTCGGCCTCAACCATCCGATGGGGCCGCTCGAGCTCGCCGATCTGATCGGCCTCGACACCTGCCTCGCGATCGCCGAGGTCCTCCATCGCGAGCTCGGCGACGACAAGTACCGGCCATGCCCGCTGCTGCGCCAGTACGTCGCCGCCGGCTGGCTCGGCCGCAAGGTCGGCCGCGGGTTCTACTCCTACGACCCACAGGGCGTGAAGTCGTGAGCTATTCGGCGTACGAGACGCTCAAGATCACGGTGCAGGGGCCGCTCGCGATCGTCCGCATCGATCGTCCGGCCGCGCTCAACGCGCTGTCGAGCAAGGTGATGAGCGAGCTCGCGCAGTGCGCGGGCGAGCTCGAGCTGAACGACGACCTCCGCGTCATCTGCCTCACCGGCGGCGGCGAGAAGGCGTTCGTCGCCGGCGCCGACATCGCCGAGATGGCCGAGCTCACGCCGATCCAGGCGCAGGCGTTCGCCGAGATGGGCGGCGCCGTCGGCGCCGCGATCGAGGGGTCGTCCAAGCCGTGGATCGCGGCCGTCAACGGCTTCGCGCTCGGCGGCGGGTGCGAGCTCGCGCTCGCGTGCGACTGGATCTACGCGTCGGAGACCGCGAAGCTCGGCCAGCCCGAGGTCAAGCTCGGCGTCATCCCGGGGTTCGGCGGCACGCAGCGGCTCGCGCGTCGCGTCGGCGTCGCGAAGGCCAAGGAGCTGTGCATGACCGGCGACACCGTCGACGCGGCCGAGGCGCTGCGCATCGGGCTCGTCGACAAGGTCGTCCCGCTCGCCGACCTGATGACGACGGTCACCGCGATGGCGACGCGCATCGCCGCCAATGGGCCGCTCGCCGTGGCCGAGTGCAAGCGGCTGATCCACCTCGGGCAATCGACGACGCTCGAGCACGCGATCGCGATGGAACAACGCAGCTTCGGTCTCGCCTTCGCGACGGCCGATCAGCGCGAGGGCATGAGCGCGTTTCTTGAAAAGCCCAAGCGCGTCGCCAACTTCAAAGGTCAGTAGCCCCCATGAACTTCACGCCCACCGAAGATCAGCTCGCGGTTCAGAAGACGGCTCGCGAGTTCGCGCAGCAAGAGGTGTTGCCGAAGGCGGCGGAGATCGATCGCGAGCATCGCCACCCGGCCGAGCTCGTCAAGCGGATGGCCGAGCTCGGCTTCCTCGGGATGGCGATCCCCGAGAGCTACGGTGGCGCTGGCCTCGATCACGTGTCGTACGCGATCGCGATGGAGGAGATCTCCCGCGCGTGCGCGTCGACCGGCGTCATCATGAGCGTCAACAACTCGCTCGTGTGCGATCCGATCTACCGGTTCGGCACCGACGCGCAGAAGCAGGAGTGGCTGACGCCGCTCGCGAGCGGCAAGCTGCTCGGATGCTTCGCGCTGTCGGAGCCCGAGGCCGGCAGCGATGCCGCGGCGCAGAAGACGACCGCGGAGCGCGACCCGTCGGGTGATGGCTGGGTGATCAACGGCACCAAGAACTGGATCACGAACGGCCCGGTCGCCGACGTCTGCGTGTTGTTCACGATGAACGACAAGGCGGCGGGGCACAAAGGCATCACCGCGTTCATCCTGCCGATGGACACCAAGGGCGTGCGCTGCGGCCCGCCCGACGACAAGCTCGGCATCCGCGGCAGCAAGAGCTCGCAGATCTACCTCGACGACGTGCGGCTCCCCGCCGGGCTCGTGCTCGGCGAGGTCGGCGGCGGCTTCAAGGTCGCGATGTCCACGCTCGACGGTGGCCGCATCGGCATCGCCGCGCAGGCGATCGGCATCGCGCGCGCGGCGCTCGAGGACGCGCTCGCGTACGCGCAGCAGCGCCGCACGATGGGCAAGGCGATCGTCCAGCACCAGGCGATCGCGTTCAAGCTCGCCGACATGGCGACCGAGATCGACGCCGCGCGGCTCCTGTGTCTGCGCGCGGCGTACCTCAAGGACGCCAAGCAGCCGTACGGTCGCGAGGCCGCGATGGCGAAGCTGTTCGCGTCCGACGTCGCCAACCGCGCCGCGCGCGAGGCGATCCAGATCTTCGGTGGCAACGGCTACGTCACCGAGTATCCCGTCGAGCGGCACTTCCGCGACGCGAAGATCACCGAGATCTATGAAGGCACGAGCGAGATCCAACGGCTCGTGATCGCGGGCTACCTGGCAAAGGGCGGATGAAGATGCGGATGAAGATGCGGAACCTGACAGCGGCGCTCGCGATCATGCTCGTGACGATGGGTTGCGGCAAGAAGGCCAACACCACGCCCGACGATGGCGAGGAGCACCAGGCCCCGATCGGGGTGGGGAGCGGCGAGCAATACGCCAACGATCCGAACCAGGTGCCGGCCGAGAAGATCGAGGAGACGAACCGCCTGCTCGCGCGCAAGCAGAACGTCGTCGCGCGCTGCCTGAGCATCGCCGTCGACAACAAGGAGCTGCCGAAGAACACGCGCGGCAAGGTCACGCTCGACATCGTCGTCGGCCGCGATGGCACCGCGAAGACGATCAAGGTCGCCCACACGACGATCGAGTCGAAGTCGCTCGAGGCGTGCGTGATCGAGCAGGTCCAGAAGATCGG
>JAPLLF010000742.1 GCA_026387715.1 Pseudomonadota bacterium | reverse complement strand
ATCGCCGACCGCCAACCTCGCGCTCAAAGATGTGCACTTCCTACATGTATCCGGACGGAGTGGCCTTGGCGATCGTTCTCCGTCGTAAACGACCATCAACAAGCCAGCCGCAGCCACCACTTTCTGCGAAAGTAGGGCTAGCAGCCTACTTCCGGGCGGCCTGAAAGCGCCGGTCGATCACGTCCCACCGGAGGTTCGCGAACAGCGCGTCGATGTACTTCGCGTGGGCCGCGCCGTAGTCGAGCGCGTAGGCGTGCTCGAACATGTCGAGGACCACGAGCGGCTGCCCGGCCGCGAGCGCCGGCGCATGCCCCGCGGTCCCGACGATCCGGAGATCGTTCGTCAGCGGGCTGACCGCGACGACGACCCATCCCGAGCCGCCACCGAGCGACATCGCGGTCACCCGCGCGAGCTCCTCCCAGCGAGCGAGCGAGCCGAACTGCGTCGCGAGGGCCTTGGCCACCTCGCCGCTCGGCTTGCCGTCGCCGCCGAGGTTCTCGAAGTACCGCTCGTGGAGGTACGTCGAGTTCGCGTAGGTCAACTCGCGCTCGCGGAGCGCCGCGACCTCGAAGCCAGGCGTGTCCTTGGTGACCTTGTCGAGCTGGAGCTCGACGGCGTTGAGGTTCTTCACCGCGCCGGCGTAGTTGTTGTCGTGATGCGACACGAGCAGCTTCTCGGACAGCCCCGGGAGCTTGGTCGCCGTGAACGGCAACGGCACGACCTTGTGCGCGCCGGCGGCCGTGGGTACGAGTGCCGGCTTCTCGCCCTTCTCCCCCTTCTCCCCCTTCTCCCCCTTGGCCTCCGAAGGTCGCGCGATCATGGTCGCTGCGGCGACCGCGCCGATGGATCCGATGGCCTGGCGTCGATTCATGCCGCGAACGTAACATGTGTATCTGGCTGTTACATCCGTATCAGCGGCGGCCACTTCGCGTACGCTGCCGCGATGGTCCGCCTCGCCAGCCCGGCGCACTGGGTGCTGTTCATGCCGACGATCCCGGCGCGGCCGGCCTCGGTCCGCGTGAAGATCTGGCGTCGCCTCCAGGCCGTCGGCGCGGTCGGGCTCCGCGGCGCGGTCTACGCCTTGCCGAACCGCGAGGCCTGCGTCGAGACCTTCCAGTGGCTCGGCCGCGAGCTGGGTGAGCTCGGCGGTCACGCCTCGATCTGCGAGGGGCGCTTCCTGGACACCGCGACCGACGACGACATCGAGCGTCGGCTCCGCGCGGCGCGCACCACCGACTACGCCGCGCTCGCCGCCGCCGCCCGGACGCTCGCGAGGAGCCTCGCGGCGAAGCGGCTCCCACCCGCGCGCCTCGCCGCGCTGACGGACGCGCACGGCAAGCTCGCCCTCCGGCTCGCCGAGATCACCGCGATCGACTTCCTCGACGCGCCGGGACGCCAGGCGGTCGTCGCCGTGCTCGCCGAGATCGCCCGCGCCCTCCCCCGAGGAGGGCGTGCCGTTGCCGCGCCGCTCGCGCTGCTGCCGAAGCCGCGCGGCGCGACCTGGGTGACGCGGACCGACGTGCACGTCGATCGGATCGCCTGCGCGTGGCTCATCCGACGCTTCATCGATCCAGAGGCGCGCCTCAAGTTCGTGCCCGCGAAGGGCTACGCCCCCAGGCCGGGCGAGCTGCGGTTCGACATGTTCGAGGCGGAGCACACCCACGTCGGGGACCGCTGCACGTTCGAGGTGCTCGTGGCGCGCATGGGCCTCCGCGATCCGGCGCTCGCGGCGCTCGGCGAGATCATCCACGACCTCGACCTCCGCGACGGCAAGTTCGCGCGCGAGGAGACCGTCGGCGTGCGCAGCGCGCTCGACGGCATCTGCGGGAGCGTCCGCGACGACCTGGCGCGGATCGCCGCGGCGACCCCGATGCTCGACGGGCTGCACGCCCACTTCACCGCGCGTGGGCGCCACGAGCCGTGAGCGCCCCCGACCCTCCCTCCGTGCCGCTCCAGCCGACGCTGCGCCAGCTGGTCCTGTACTTCCTCCGCCTCGGCGCGCTGGGGTTCGGCGGGCCGATCGCGCTCGCGGGCTACATGCAGCGCGACCTCGTCGAGCAGCGGCGGTGGATCGCGAAGGAGGACTACGTGCGCGGCCTCGCGCTCGCGCAGCTCGCCCCGGGACCGCTCGCCGCGCAGCTCGCGATCTACCTCGGCTGGGTCCGCGGCCGCGTGCTCGGCGCGACGCTCGTCGCGTTCGCGTTCGTGCTGCCGTCGTTCGTGATGGTGCTCGGGCTCGCGGCGGCGTACGTCGAGCTCGGCGGGCTGTCGTGGATGCAGGGCGTGTTCTACGGCGTCGGCGCCGCGGTCATCGCGATCATCGCGCGCAGCGTGCAGAAGTTGACCAGGCTCACGCTCGCCAAGGATCCCCTCCTGTGGATCGTGTTCGGGGCCAACCTCGCGGTCACCGCGATCACGGCCTCCGAGCTCGTGTGGGTGTTCGTCGCGAGCGGCGCGCTCGTCTACGTGGTCCGCGTCCGGCCGTGGATCGGCGGCCACGCGCCGGCGCTGATGCCGTGGACGTGGTGGCTCACCGGCCTGCACGGCCCCGCGCCAGGCGGGACCGTGTGGACGCTGTTCGTGTACTTCGCCGAGGCCGGCGCCTTCGTGTTCGGCAGCGGCCTCGCGATCGTGCCGTTCCTGCACGGCGGCGTGGTCGACCAGCATCACTGGCTCACCGAGCGCCAGTTCCTCGACGCGGTCGCGGTCGCGATGATCACCCCCGGCCCGGTCGTCATCACCGTCGCGTTCATCGGCTTCCTCGTGGCCGGCGTCGCGGGTGGGACGGCGGCGGCGCTCGGCGTGTTCCTGCCCTCCTACCTGTTCGTCGTGATCCCGGCCCCATACTTCCATCGCGTCGCCGACAACCGCGCGATCAAGGCGTTCGTCGACGGCGTCTCGGCGGCCGCCGTCGGCGCGATCGGAGGGGCGGCGATCGTCCTGGGGCGCCGCGCGATCGTCGACCTGCCGACGATCGCGATCGCGCTGGCGACCCTGGGCGTCCTGGTCCGCTGGAAGAAGCTCCCCGAGCCCGTCGTGATCCTCGCGGCGGGCGTCCTTGGCTTCGTGCTCTCGAGAGGTTCGTGATGAAGCGTTTTTCTATCGTGTCCAGCCTTGCCGTCATCCAGGTTGCGCTGATCGCGACGACGGCGTTCGCCAAGCCGACGATCGCCACGCCCACGAGCCTCGCCATGCCCGGCGGCGACGGCGGGATCGGCTTCGACGATCTCCGGTTCTCCCCAGCGCTCCACCAGGTGCTCGTCCCCGCCGGACGAACCGGCAAGCTCGAGCTCGTCGATCCGAAGTCGGGCGCGATCACGAGCGTCGCCGGCTTCTCGGCGCAGCCGAAGTTCGGGGGCGGCCACGGCCAGGGCACGACCTCGGTCGACGCCGGTGACGGTGTCCTGTTCGCGATCGATCGCGGTCGAGGGGAGGTCTCGGTGATCGATCCCGCGGCGCGCACGATCACGAGCACGACCAAGCTCGCCGGCTCGCCCGACTACGTCCGCTACGTCGCACCCACCAAGGAGGTCTGGGTGACCGAGCCCGGCCGCAAGGAGATCGAGCGGTTCGCGTTCGCGCACGGCAAGCTCGTCCACACCGGCGCGCTCGCCGTCGCGGGGGGCCCCGAGTCGCTCGAGATCGACGCCCGCCGGGGCCGCGCCTACACCCACACCTGGGACGACGCGACCGTGGTGATCGACCTCGCGAAGTTCGCGGAGGTCACGCGCTGGAAGAACGGTTGCACGAGCTCGCGCGGGATCGCTCTCGACGACGCCCGCGGCCTCCTGTTCGTGGGCTGCGACGAAGGCAAGGCCGTCGCGCTCGACGTCGCGCACGACGGCAAGATCGTCGGCAGCGTGGCGACCGGCAAGGGCGTCGACATCATCGCGTATGCCCCGGCGCTCGGTCACCTCTACGTCCCCGGCGGCGACGACGCGACGCTCTCGATCGTGGCCGTGGCAGCGACCGGCAAGCTCGAGGTGCTCGGCGCCGTCGCGATCGCCCCCGACGGCCACTGCGCGACCGCCGACGACCGCGGCCACGTCTACGTCTGCGATCCTGCCCACGGCGCCCTGCTCGTGGTGACGGATCCGTTTCCGAAGAGCTAGCGACGAGATCGACGGCTAGATCGACGGCTTGAGCGGCCGCTTGTCGCGCCGCGGCTTCGTCGGCGTCGCGAGGGGCTCGAGCATCTCGTCGAGGCCGCTCGGCAGCTTGATGATGGTCGCGCGCGCGAGGAACGGCGCGGGATCGACGAAGAGCGTGTCGGTGCTGTCGCCACGCGGCGCGCCCGGGTGCGCGGGCACCTCGAGCTGGAAGTGCAGGTGTGGCGGCGCGCTGAACACGGCGGTCGCGCCGAGCGTGCCGACGTACTGACCAGCCGTCACGTGATCGCCGACCGCGATCTCCGCGACGTCGTCCATGTGCATGTAGGCGGTGAACGTGCCGTCGTCGTGCTGGATGCGGATGTAGCGGCCCGAGCGGTGGTCGATGCCATCCTCGTGGCGCTCGACGCGCACGGCGGTGCCATCGGCGACCGCGACGAGCGCGCGCCCGCGGGGCGCGTCGAGATCGATCCAGCAGTGGCCCGCGCCGCACTCGGCCCGCTCGACGCCGATGCGCGAGACCCCGAACAGCCGGCTCGGCTGCGTGGGCACCAGCTCGGCGGAGTGCGTGACCGGGTGGATCCACGCGCGCAGCGACGGGTACTTGTCGTCGAGCGGCGTGCCGTCGGCGGCCGACGTCATCGGATACTTCGCCTCGATCGCCGTCGGGACCCAGGCTCGAAGCCCAGGCGCCGGCTCGTGCGTCGTCGTCACCTCGGGCAGGTCGACGTCGTCGGCGGGCTCGATCGCGAGGCTCGCCATCGCGGCCGACGGCGGCGACGACGCCCGCGCGACGAACGCGATCGCGATCGTCGCGACCGCCGTGGCGAAGGTTCCCGCCACCAGGCGTCGGCGCGAACGCGGGCGCGCGATGCGGGGCGTCACCTCGACGCCTCGCTCGAGCGAGTGCGGCGCCCCGACCCGGATGGGTGGGTCGACGATCACGGCTTCGTTGTCGATCACCGGCGCGAGAGGCGCAACGGAGATGAGCGGCACGATGAGCGGCACGATGATCGGCACGGCGACGTACGGCGTCGCGCGCTGCTCGTAACACCGCGCGTGCCAGAGCACGACGCCGGTCTGTCCCACGACCGGGCGGCCGTCGTGCAGGCCCACCTCACCGTCGCAACGCGGACAACTAGCGACGACCATCGGCGCTCATGCTAGCGCGTGGTTCGTCCGTGAACACCGCGGGTGGAGATCTATTCCGTCGACGACCAGTAGGCGCAGGTGCGAGCGCGCCTACCTGCTCGCTCACTTGTTCGCTGCGCTCACCAACCCGGCTTCGCCTACTTCTTGCGCATGATGATCAGGTGATTCGTCTCGTGCTTGTCGTAGTAGCCGAAGCGAAACGGCAGCTCGCGCTTGGGCTGGGCCTCGAACTCGGTCTTCCAGTCCTTCGCGATGCCGGTGCCGGCGGGGATGTGCGGGGCGACGAAGCCACCGTAGGTCTCGTACTCGAAGCCCTTCGGCTTGCCCCACATCGGCGCGACGCCGGTCGCGTCCGACACCATCCACACGCTCTGCGACAGGATGAAGTCGCGCATGACGGAGAACGACTCCCACGACAGCAGGTAGCTCGCCGCCTTGGTCATCGTCGCGATCGGCGTGCCGCGCCCCTGGAGGTACTTGAGGACGCGGAGGTCCTGCTTCTTGAGGTGGTCGTTGTCGAGGTTCTGCCGCACGTGGCGATAGGTCTGGATCCGCCCGCCCGGCTTGCGGAACTGGAGCTCGATGTTGGAGAAGATCGCGTTGCGAACCTCGGCCTTGGCCTTGTTCGCGGCCGGCGCCCTGGCGACCTCGGCGTCGTCGAGGTAGTGCAGCGTGCCGTCCTCGTTGAACCGGAAGTAGCGGAGCGAGACGACCTCGTAGCCGTGGATCTTGAGCGCCGACAGGCTGAACACGAGGTTCGTCGGCAGCTTCCCGCCGCGCATCGCGTCGATCATGTTGAGCGTGTTGCTGAAGTTCACCCGGTAGAGGAACTTGAGCTCGTACTCGATCGTCCCCAGCGCGCTCTGGAGCTCCTTGCCCTTGAGCGCGCCGAGATCCCGCGGATCGCCTGCCGGCTCGAGCGACATCGTCGTGATCTCGTCGGCGTCCGGATAGACGGTCAGCGCCGTCGACAGATCGCCACCGGCGAACGGGTAGACCACCTTCTTGGGCACGTCCTTCGGCACGTGCGCCGCGAACCACGGCTTGGCGAGCTTGACCCACGCGTCGATGTAGTCGGCCTGCGCCTTCTTGATGATGTCGCAGTGCGCGCCGAGGACCTTGAGATCGAAGCCGTCGGGCACGGTGCCCTCACCGCACGCGCCGATCGCGAGCAGCATCTTGGCCTCGGCGGTGAAGTCGTGACCGTCGAGCTTGGCGGCTGGCTCGACCGGCGGGGCCTTCGCCTCGGGCGGCTCCGGCAGCTTGTCGGCGACGACCGCGGCGCTCCCGGCGGCAGATCCGGAGCCAGCAGGTGTGACCTCGGCGCTCGATCCAGCGGATCCACCGCCGGTGTCCGGCCGCGGCGTGGTCGCGGGCGCGCTCGCCGAGCCGGCGCCGCCCGTGGTCGGATCGCTCCCGTGACAGGCGACGATCGTGAGCGAGAGCGCGAGCGATGCGACGAGGGACAGGGCTTTCCGCATGGGGGGCTGCATCATGCAATCGACGAGCTGCGCCTGGTTGAGCAGCGGCCGGCCCTCGCACGCGAACACGAGATCGCCCTTCTGGAGACCGAACGTCGGCAGATCGGCCCCGAACCGCAGCCCGGCGACGTTGCCGTTCGAGACCACCGGCGCCAGCGGCGCCGTCGAGATCGTGCGCGCGACCTCGCGCAGCGACTTGACCTCGAGGGTCGAGCCCGCCGAACACCCGACGACGAGCTCGGACGCCGGCGGGCACGTCCAGCCCGGCGAAGCCGGCGCGTCGCGGGTCTGGCCCCAGCCCCACGCGACGAGCGTCATCGCGGCCACGCCGAGATCGACGTCGGCCGCGACGGCGCCCTCGATCCGCGCGGTGACCTGCGTGCCGTCGCGCTGGACGTGCGTGCGCGCCGCGAGCTTCGAGGTCGTCGCGTCGGCCGTCATCCGATCGACGATGGCGCGCACGCCGCGCTCGAGATCCTCGGCGACCGCGGGCTCGGCATCGAACGCGACCCACGCCTCGAGCGGCTCCGGCTGCGCGCTCGCGTGGATGCTGGTCTGGAACCGCGTCGACTCGAGCATCGCGCCGATCGGCGCGGACAGGAGGTGCGCGCGCGCGCGCGCGAACCGCGGATCGTCCTTCACCGAGGGCACCGTCGCGCTGGCGAACACCCCGTCACCGATCGTCGCGACCCACACCCCCGGCGACCGCTGCGACAGCGCCGGGCACGCGCGCCCCGACGGCCGGGCCGTGGGATTTGAGATCAGCACGATCGACGTGCCCGACGACGTCGTCGCGATGCCGACCTCGTCGGCCGCGAGCCCCGCGTCGATCACGCAGCCGAGCTTGGCCGGCCAGCGCGGACGCAGCGCCTCGATCACCGGGCGCAGGCGCGCGTGCGCGAGCGACCGGCCGTCGGCGACGAACACGGCGCTGGCCTGCGCCGGGAGCACCGCGAGGATCTGCTCGCGCGCGGTCGGGCCGTGCCCGCAGCCGACGGCCGCGAGCAAGCAGAGACCTGGGATGGCGCGCATCGCGATACTGTATCGCATGGCCCGCCTCACCCCGGAGGATCAAGCGATCCGCGATCTGCTGACGACGTCACCCACGGTCGCCGTCCTCGGGATCCACACGGCCACAGAGAAGCCCGCGTTCTACGTCCCCGAGTACCTGTTCGACGAGGGCTACCGGATCCTCGGCGTCAACCCGACGCTCGAGGGCGAGGTGCTGTTCGGCCAGCCGATCCGCGCGACGCTCGCGGCGATCACCGAGCCGGTCGATCTCGTCGACGTGTTCCGGCTGGCGCAGCACCTCCCCGGCCACGTCGCCGACATCCTGGCGATGACACCCCTCCCCAAGGTCGTGTGGTTCCAGCTCGGGATCAGGAACGACGCGGTCGCCAGGCAGCTCGAGGCCGCCGGCATCACGGTCGTCCAGGATCGCTGCACGCTCGCCGACCATCAGCGAATGGGCCTCGGCGCACCGCGGTAGTGTAAAAAGGACCGTGCGCGTCCTGATCCAGCATCGCAGTCGCTATCGCTATCCGCGTCCCGCGCTGCTCGGCCCGCAGACGATCCGGCTTCGCCCCTGCGATCACGCGCGCGCGCGGATCGAGAGCTACCGGCTCGTGGTCGAGCCCGAGCACCGGCTCCACTGGCAGCACGATCCGCACGGCAATCACCTCGCGCGCGTGACCTTCAAGGCCGGCCAGACCGCCCAGGTGCTCGACCTGCTCGTCGAGATGGCCGTCGACATCAACCCGATCAACCCGTTCGATTTCTTCGTCGACGATCGCGCGCGCACCGCGCCGTTTCGCTATCCCGACGGGCTCGACGCCGAGCTCGCGCCGTTCCTCGCGACGACCGATCCGGCCTACGCGCTCGGCGAGCGCGGCGCCGCGCTGCTGCGCACCCTCCCCGAGGACGGCGACTCGGTCGGCCTCTTGCTCGCGTTCAACGCGGCGGTCAATCGCGAGCTGACCTACGTGATCCGCGACGAGGCGGGGGTGTGGACGCCGGAGGAGACGCTCGGACACGGGCGCGGCAGCTGTCGCGACCTGTCGGTGCTGCTCGTCGCGCTGCTCCGCGCGCGCGGCCTCGCGGCGCGGTTCGTGTCGGGCTACCTCGTGCAGCTCACCGACGAGGGCATGATCCCCAACGCGCCCAGGGGCGTCTCGCGTGACGTCGTCGATCTGCACGCGTGGGTCGAGGCGTACCTGCCCGGCGCCGGGTGGATCGGCCTCGACGCGACGAGCGGTTTGATGTGCGGCGAGGGCCACATCCCGCTCGCCGCGACCGCGTCGCCCGCCCACGCGTCCCCCCTCGAGGGCACCTCCGACGTGGCCTCCGACAGCGTCGAGTTCGAGACGACGATCGGCCGCCTCGGCCACGAGATCCGGCCGACCGCGCCGATGACCGACGAGATCTGGGCGGCGTTGCTCGCGGCGGGCGATCACGCCGACGCCGCGCTCGACGCGGCCGAGTTGACCGTCACGACCGGTGGGGAGCCGACGTTCGTCGCGCGCGACGATCA
>JAPLLF010000159.1 GCA_026387715.1 Pseudomonadota bacterium | reverse complement strand
TCCTCCTCGGTGCCTGTGGTGACGACAACCCCGGCACCCCCATCGACGCGGGTGTCGACGCCCCCGTCGCCATCACGCCGTCGACCGTCGCGTCGCCGCGCGGCGGCACCGTGCGGTCGCTCGCGTCGGTGACGCTCACCGCCACGCCCGCCGCGACGATCTACTACACGACCGACGGCAGCGAGCCGACGACCGCGAGCACCAGCGGCGCCAGCCCGCTCGTCGTCTCGACGCTCACCACCGGCGGCACCCTCAAGTTCTTCGCCGCCGGCTCGCCCAGCGAGACCGTCCAGACCGAGACCTACGTCATCGACCGGCTCGGCCCGATCGCCGTCGACGGGTTCACCGCGACGGTCAACGGCGCCGACGTCGACCTCGCGTGGACCAACCCGGCCAGCTTCGCCGACGTGATCGTCGCGCGCACCTCCGACGTCGCCGCGACCGTCCCGACCGACGGCGCGACCCTCGCGGTCGGCGCGACCGTCGGCGCCGGCACGGTCGTCTACGTCGGCAACGCGATGGCGTTCAAGGACGTCGCGCCCGGCGTCGGCGGCAACGCGTACGTCGCGTGGGCCCGCTACGCCAGCGGCACCTACGCCGAGGGCCGCACCGCCTCGGCCTACGTCGAGCCCGCCGCGCAGACCGGCCAGATCGTCATCAACACCACCGCCGGCACCGCGACCGTCACCACCCAGCCCACCGCGTGGACGCTCGCGACGTCGAACTACGCCGTCGACGTCGGCAACGCCACCCTGATCTCGTTCGACGTCACCGCGACGTCGAACCTCAAGGGCGTCACCTTCATGCCCAAGCTGGTCAAGACCGGCCTCGTCGTGACCGGCGCGGCGACCGCGACGCTCACCCCCGACGGCACGCTCGGCGCCGCCGACGTCGTCCTGCTCGGCGGCGCGGTCGCCGGGAACGGCGCGCTCACCCGCCGGATCGCGATGACCGTCAGCGCCCCCGACACCGTCACCTTCGACTTCACCGTGCGCAATGGTGCGAACGGGTATGGCGCCTATCGCGAACTCGTCGTGTCCGCCGATGGTCGCTGGCTGTACGCCGGCCAGCGCGCCGCTGCCCACGTCGTCAAGATCGACACCACCACCGGCGCCATCGTCGCCGGCCTCGACCTCGGTACCGCCGCCACCCGCGGCTCGATGCAGATCGCGCTCGACCCGTCCGGCCGCCGGCTCTACGCCACGTTCAACGATGGCATGCACATCGGTGGGTCCAGGACCGACGTGACCGGGTTCCGCGCCCCGGCGCCGACCGCCAACACCGCCTACCTGCTCGAGATCGACGCGAGCACGATGACCGAGACCGGCCGCCTGCCGATCACCACTGCCACCGACCCGCTCCACATCGCCCGTCGCCCGACGCTGTCGCGCGATGGTCGCCAGGCCGCGTTCGCGATCGGCGGCCCGTACACCACCGCCGATACCTCCGAGATCGCCGTCGTCGACCTGTCGGCGTTCGCGCTCCGCGATGCCGACGCGGCCACCGCTGGCCAGCAGAACCTCGCGACCGGCGCGCAGCGGCCGACCTCCTGCGCGTTCAGCTGGACCGCCGATCGCCTGCTCTGCATGGCGTCGACCAACGGCCGGCTCGGCGACAACCTGATGAACGTGAAGCTCGACGACCTGACGATGACGATCGCCGATGGCGACGGCGTGCCCACCACGAACAACGTGACCTACAAGGTCGCGTTGCCGCGCGCCGACGGCTCGTTCTGGCTGCTCGGTGACAACACCGGGCTCGAGACGTTCGCCCCGGCGACCGGGACGTTCACGGTGCTGTCGACCGACAGCGTGAACGCGACGACCTCCGCGGAGGTGTCCGCGGACGGCGCGTCGGTGCTCGCGATCAGCTACCGCGACGTCAACCGGTACAGCACCACCGACGGCGTGCGGACCGTCGTCGGCGTCCAGGCCAATCAGAGCGCGATCTGCCACACGACCGCCCTCAGCCCGTTCTGATGCGCACCTGGGGCGCCGTGCTCGTCGTGATCGCCGCGTGCGGTCGTGGCACCCCCGAGCCATCCCCGACCCCGACCGGCACATCGACCGCTGCGGTCGGCGCTGCGCCGGTCGTGCCCGCGATCGACGTCCCGGTGCGGATCGACGGGCAGCCCGCCACGGTGCTCGCGGTCGCGGCGACGCCGATCGATCTGTGGTCGCTGTGCACCCGCTACCCGGGCGCGAAGGTGATCGTCGCCCGGTCGGCGACGGGCACCTACGCGCAGGGCAGCTGCGACCAGCGGGCGACCTACGCGCTCACGCTGGACAACGTCGCCGGGGTGGCGACCGCGCGCCTCGCGTCGACGTTCGACGGCAAGCGCAGCGTGATCGCGACGGCCGAGCACGTCGTCGCGATCGAGCTGGTCGTCGCGGCCCCAACAGCGCCGCCACCCGCCACCGGCCTCACGATCACCATCCCCGGGCGTCCGCCGACCGTGCTGTCGGCGGCGCAGCTCGACGCGCTGACGCCGGTCAAGCACCACCAGGCGGGCGTGCCGCTCGCCGCGCTGCTCGCCGCCGCCAAGGTCGACGTGCCGCCGGGATCGCACCTGATCGCGGTCACGGACGCGGAGCGCTACGACATCGACGCGGCGTGGCTCCACGATCCCGCGCACACGCTGCTGCTCAAGCACAACCAGCAGGGGCTGTTGCGCTTCGATCACGTCGGCCCGGACGGCAAGCGAGCACACCTGCGCGGCGTCCGCACGATCGAGCTCGTACCAGCGAAGCGCTGACTACAGCGTCCGCTCCATGAACACCCAGTGCGCCTTGTACTGATCGGGGATCTCGCTCTCCGCGTACGGCGCGATGTCGACGAACCCGCTCGAGCGATACAGTGCGTGCGCGGCGGTCAGGAAGTTCGGGCTGTCGAGGCGCAGGCGGCGATACCCGGCCGCGCGCGCGGTCGTCACCAGCGCGTCCAGCATCGCGCGCGCGAGGCCCGCGCGCCGATGCGAGGGCTGCACGTACATTCGCTTGATCTCCGCGATGTCCGCGGTGCTCCGCCGCAGACAACCGATGCCCACCGCGACGTCGACGTCGACCGCGAGCAGCAACTGGCCATCGGGCGGCGCGAACTTGGTGATCGTCGCGAGGTCGTGGTCGACGGTCTCGCGGACCGGCAGCCGAAACCCGAAGTTCGCTTCGAGCCCGTCGTTGCCCCAGCTGAGGTACTCGAACCACAACCGATCCACGCTCGGCAGATCGCGCGGAAACGACGCCACCCGGATGTCAGCCATGCGCCACGCTACCCCACGCGCGCAACGTTGGCGCGGTGCTTGCTGAATCGGCGGGTATGCCCGCCGTCGATCCCTCCCTCGTCCCGATCTCCCAGGTCATGACGCGCGCGACCGTGACCGCCCGCGCCGACGCGAGCGTGGACTCGCTGATCGCCCTGATGACCACGCACCACATCGGGTGCGTGCCGATCGTCGACGACCAGAACCGCCCCACGGGCATCGTGACCCGGCTCGACGTCCTCGAGTGCCAGAAGGAGTCGAGGGCCACCGCGCGCGAGATCATGATGCCGCACGCGATGACGTTGCCGGAGGATGCGCCGCTGTCCCGCGCCGCCGCCCTGATGGCCACCGAGGGCATCCACCACCTGCTGATCGTCGATGCGAGCCGCACCCTCCGCGGCATCCTGTCGACGTTCGACGTCACGCGCTGGGTCGCCCAGAAGCAGACGTGAACCGCCTGCAGACCGTGCGCGTGATCCACGCGCCCCCGCAAGACTTGCGCGGTTCTCGCGGCAGGGGCTGCCGCGTACCTGGCGGACTTCCTGCAGACAGGTAGGCAAATGCAGTTCTCACACCCCGTCTCCGAGTACATGACCACCGACGTCGCGACCGTGGGTCCCGACGTGATGTTGCCCGTCGTCGCGCACACGCTCGCGGAGCGCCGCGTCTCTGCCCTCGCGGTGGTCGACGCCACCCACGCGATCCTCGGCGTGATCTCGCGGACCGACCTCGTCCGCGTCGGCCGCATGCAGGCCGGCTCGCACCGCAAGGCCGCCGTGCTGACGCTCCCCCAGAAGACCGCGAGCGAGCTGGTCCGCGAGAACGCGCGCACGCCGCTCGTCGTGAAGTCGGGCACCACGCTGCGCGACGCCGCCCGCATGATGTGCGAGCACCACGTGCACCGGCTGTTCGTCGTCGACGGTGACAAGCTCACCGGCGTGATCAGCACGCTCGACATGATGACGGCGGTGTGCGACGCCAAGATCGAGATCCCGCTCTCCGAGATCATGTCCAAGCCGGTGTTCAGCGTGAAGGCGCAGCAGCCGCTGAGCGCCGCGGTCGAGCGCCTCGAGCACGCTCACGTCACGGGCCTGGTGGTGTTCGACGACGAGTGGCCGGTCGGCGTGTTCACCCAGATCGAGGCGATGAGCTCGCGCGATCTGCCGCGCGACACCCGGCTCGACGACGTGCTCGACCCGTCGATGCTGTGCCTGCCGGACACCACCAAGGTCTACCGCGCGGCCCAGCAGGCGCGCCGGCTCGACGTCCGCC
>JAPLLF010001280.1 GCA_026387715.1 Pseudomonadota bacterium | reverse complement strand
CGATCACGCAAGACTCGCTTCCGACGTGGCGGTCTCCGTCGTCGTCGGTGGGACTCTCACCCCGGGTCACTCTTCGAAGTTTCGGCTGTTACATGCCTTCCTCTCCGACCAGGCTTGTCCTGGCGCACTTTACGTTTACGTTTACGCGCGCCGTCGTCGCACGGCCCGCACCGCAAAGTCGATCCGCTGGATCGTGCCGCACTCCGGTGACACCAGCAGCACGCCGTCGACGTCGAACGCGACGCTGTACTCGAGAAGCTGCCGACGCGTCGCCGCGGTGGTCAGCTGTGGGGCCTGGTCGCCCGTCTTGACCTCGGCGACGAGCAGCTCCCCGTCGCACTCGACGAGGTAGTCGGCGCGCAGCTCGATGACCTGTGGCTCACCGTCGACGAGCGGCGCCCACGTGATCCGCGCCTGTCGCTCCACGATCGCGTAGCCCGCGTCTTCGAGCAGCGCCATCGCGCGATCCTCGCCGCGCACGGCGCGGGCCCCACGTCGTCGCGCGCGCCTCGACCGCCGCCAGCGCCCGAGCGCCGCGACGAGCCACACCGCGACGAGGGCGGCGATCACCGCGACGAGACCGTAGGTGGTCACCCGCAATCATTACGCAGCCCCATGACATCTGCGTGGTAGATCCGCCGGATGCGGTTCGCGAAATATCACGGTATCGGGAACGACTTCCTCGTCGTCGATCTTCGGTCGGCGAGCGCCGCCGACGCCGCGGCGATCCAGACGCCCGCGCGCGTCGTCGCGATCTGCGATCGCCGGTTCGGGGTCGGGGGTGACGGCATCCTCGCGATCCTGCCGTCGACCACCGCCGACGCCCGCATGCGCGTGCTCAACAGCGATGGCAGCGAGGCCGAGATGTGCGGCAACGGCATCCGCTGCGTCGCCAAGGAGCTCCACGATCGGCTCGGCCTCGCCAAGCCCGAGATCGCGATCGAGACCGGCGCGGGTCGCCTGCTGTGCACGATCGACGCGACGAACGGCATCGCCGACAGCGTCACCGTGCGCATGGGCGCGCCTCGACTCCTGCGCGCCGAGATCCCGATGACCGGCCCGGGCGGCGAGCGCTGCCTCGAGCAGGTCCTCGACGTCACCACGCGCCCGGTGACCGGCGTCTCGATGGGCAATCCCCACGCGATCACGTTCGTCGACTCGCACGACGCCGCGCGCGCGATGGCCGAGACCGTCGGACCGCGCGTCGAGCTCCACCCGTGGTTTCCGGCGCGGACGAACGCCGAGTTCGCGTTCGTGAAGTCGCGCGACGAGATCGACCTCGTCGTCTGGGAACGCGGCTGCGGGATCACGATGGCGTGCGGCACCGGCGCCTGCGCCACGGCCGTGGCCGCCGTGCTCACCGGCCGCACGGATCACGCCGTCCGCGTGAACCTGCCGGGCGGCACCCTCGCGATCGAGGTGCTCCCGGATCTGTCGAACGTGCTGATGACCGGCCCGGCCACGCACGTGTTCGACGGCGAGCTCGCGCTCTAGATAGCTACCGCGACGGCGGCTGCGCCGGCCCGTAGGGATTCGGCTGCGCGCCCGGGCCCGGAGCCTGCGGCCCGTACGGCTGCGGCTGCTGCGGCGCCTGCGGCTGCGGTCCCGGCGCGTACGGATTGGGATTGCCGTAGGTACGACCACCGTACGGGTTGCCGCCATACGGACTCGGCTGCGTGGGCTGAGGCGCCTGCCCCATGTCCTGGCCGGGCGCCTGCCGCCAGCCGTTCCAGTCACCCTGACGGTCACGCGCGTCGCTCCACCACTTGCCGGAGTACTGGCGACCACCCGCGTCGAACACCAGGTACCCCGCGCCGGTGAGCGGCGGGTTGTTGGGCTCCTGCCACTTGAAGTCCAGGACGTTGCCGCGGAGCGCGCCCGAGAAGTAGCCGATCACCTCCTGGCCACGACGCTGGTAGACCCAGACGCCTTGC
>JAPLLF010001121.1 GCA_026387715.1 Pseudomonadota bacterium | reverse complement strand
TCGAATCACGCCTTGCCTACGCTGCGGCTCGGCGACTCGAGGCTTACGGTTCTCGTCAGTCATCTCGACGAGAACAAGACCAGCTGCTCAGACTATTTCCGGAACTCGCTTCATTTCCCATTAATCGACACGTCTTCAGTGCCCGGGATCGACGAGCTCGGAATCGATGTTCGCGTCGAGTCGCGAGCCGTCGGGGAAGACCGCCCACACGGAAGCGACGAGGTGCTTGCTCGTGCAGTCTGCGATGTCGATCTGGCCTTCGGTCGCCGCGACGTGGCCGAGGGCCAGCTCGATCGACAGCTTGTCGTGGTCCCCGATCTTCGAGTGCGCGTGCGCGTAACAGAGGGGGATCACGACCGAGACGTGGGGTGGGGTGCCGAACGTGATCGTCACCGGGGCGTTCTCGCCACAGCCGGGGCAGAACGTCGCGGACGTGACGAGCGCGCGGGTGGTGACCTTGCGACCGACCTTGAACACGACCTCGTTGACCTTCGGGCCGTGGGCACAGCCGATCAGGACGAGCAAGGCGACGGCGAGGCAACGCATCCTGGCATGCTGCCTGGTTGCGCTCGGTCGTGCGCACGTTGGAGCCTCGAATCTTGCGGTGCACGCCGTACGGCGACGCGTCGTCGCCGAGCGTTCTTCTCGTCAGTTGGCTGCGGGCGGCGAGACGTTGGGAAGGGCGTTGGACGGGACGCCTCCCGCCAGGGCACGGATCAGCCCGATGCCGCCGCCGCCGCCGCCGCCGCCGTCGTTGTTCTGGAGGCCGGGGCCGGGTGCGACGATCCCGTAGGCGCCGATGCCGCCGGCAGCACCGGCGCCACCGGCGCCAATCCCAAAGCTCGGGATCAGCGTCGACCACGACGACACGCCGCCATCACCACCACCATTACTATTGTCGGCGCCACCGCCGCCGCCGCCGCCGTTCGCGTACACCTTGCCGCTCCCGTTCACCGTGAGCGTGCCCGCGTGGAACACGATCATGCCCCCCGAGCCACCACCACCAGCACCGCCACGCGAGCTATTTCCGCCAGCGCCGCCACCGCCGGAGGCGTCGATGTACCCGTTGACGTTGATCGTGTCGACGGCGACCAGATAGACGACACCCCCACCCTTGCCACCCGCCCCCTTGGTGCCGGCAGCACCATCCGCGCCGGCATGACCGCCGCACCCACCGACGAGTGCATCGAACGGCGGGATCGCGAAACCTCCGGCGGTTCCCCCCGTCGCGTTGCCACCGTCCCCCTTGCCGCCCACCCCGCCGGCAGCGACGAAGCTGCCACCCGCCCCACCGCCGCCGCGGCTGTTGGTGGAAAGGGGGTTCGTGCCGACCTGACAGCTCGCGGGGTTCGCGCCGGCGCCCCCATGCGCGACGTCGATCCGCCCGCCCGTGTTGATGTTGATCGACCCGGTGGAGACCAGCACGAGCGGCCGACTGCCCTGCGCCGCGAGCCGGTCGCTGATCGCGATCGACGTCGCGGCGATCACGCACGTCGAGATGTTGTTGACCGTCACGAACGTGCAGTCGGTCGTCTGGTCGGTGTCGACCGTCTTGGGTGAGCCTGTGTTGACGTTGAACGCATTCGTCGGCAACTGGGTCAGGCAAACGACGAACGTGCCCGCGCCGAAACAGGTGGCCGCGTCGGGTGGAACGATCGGCGCATCGATCGAGGCATCGATCCCAAGGGCATCGGAGGCATCGACCGTGGAAGCGTCCAGGGTGGGGTTGGTCTCGCCGTGACCGCTGAACCCGCATCCACCCGCGAGTAGTGCAAACAAGGCTCGTCGCATGCCTGATCCTAGTGCCAAGCCACGGTCGATGGGGCGGAACTCGACACCTCGTGGCCTGCGCCTTGCTTGATCCACATGTAGGAGGCTGTCATGCCGACCTTGACTCGCACAGTTGTCGGTCTCGTCACGCTCGGGCTCACGGCATGCGGCGCAGAAACCGCGGTCGCACCGACGGAATACGAACGGGTTGCGCAGATGCTGGCGGAGTCCCTCGCCTCCGACGTCGGCGGTGGGTTGCACGGCGCGCTCGACGATGCCTGGGCCCTCGCGCACGGCACGCTCCCGACGGGGTTCGTGGTGGACCGCTTCGGCTGGGTCTCGGGCTTTCACGGCGCCGCGAGGTACAAGTACCGGCTGGCGTGCGCCGACGCCGCCGACCAGCCGATCAGCCGATCACCTGCGGCGCGACCACCGACCGCGCCACCGTGGTCGCGACCTGGTACGCGGCGAACCCCGACAGCCGGTTCAATCGTGTGGCGCTGTGGAACTTCGCGCACCTGCAGACGGGAGCGACCTCGATCACCGGCGTCGACCAGCTCACCTCGCAGGCCACCTTCGGCCCCGACGCGTACGCGCTGACGAGCGTGTTCGACGAGCGCTACCTGTTCGACAACGTGGCCCGCGAGCTGTACGCCGCCGATCTGACCGGCGACCTCTCGATCACGCACGACGGCGATCGCTTCGAGATCGCCGCCCTGATCGAGCTCGATCGGGACACCACGTCCGCGGCGATCTTGCTCGACGACGACCTCGTGCTGCGCGCCACGCTGAACACGACGTACCACGGCGACTAGGACCAACGTCCGGATCTCGGACGCTTGCAGCCGAACCGGGCGGCGTAACCGCCCCGAGCACGACCGGTACGTGATCGACCGGGGCCGGCGGTGGCGCGCGCTACTTGATCGCCGCGTCGACATCCTTCGCGAGCAGATCCCAGCTCGTGACGACGTCGGTCTTGAACGCGTCCCAGTTCGTCTCGGTGCGATCGGCCATCAGCGCGAGCTTCGCCTTGACCTCGTCGGTCTTCTGATCGAGCTCGACGAGCTTCGCGTCGAGCTTCGTCATGCGGTCGGCCGCCGTGGCCTCGAGCTCCACGCGCGCCTGCGCGAGGTCGAGCTTCACCGCGGTGACCAGCTTCTTCTGCGCCTCGGCGACGTCTTGAGCCGCGGGCTCGGTCTTGTTGCAGGCCGCAACCGCGAGCAGCGAGGCCACCACCGCGCACAACCATGTAGATGTATTCATGGCCACAGACGAGAGCACGCCACGTGCCATCGCCCAGACCGCGCGCCGCGCTGTGCACGTGATCGATGGTGGCATTCTGCACCCACGCGCACGAACGCCTCGCGCCGCGCAGTTCCGCACCGCCCCCATCGAAGTGCGCGCACGCGTCGGCCGCTCGTCGTGCGCGTTTCACACGCGATCGCCAGGCCCCGTTCCTGCAACCTCACGTGTCATGCTTGAAAAATTTCCGATCGCACCGTCCATCTCCACGCCCACGTCGACGTCGACGTCCAACCCCAGCCTTCGCCTGCGCGTCGAGGACCGCAAGGCCGAGATCGAGGCCGATCTCGCCCAGGCGAGCGACGATCGCATTCGCCAGGATCTCCAGGACGCGCTCAGTCAGGTCGAGGGCTTGCTGACCGGCAACCTCGACAAGATCCCGATGGTGGTCGCCGCCGAGCTGAGCAAGTGGCTCGAAGTCAGCAAGTACCTCGGCGAGCAACACCCGTCGATGGCCCCGGCTATCGAAGCCAAGGCCTGAGCAGCCGCCGCGCGCCGGTCCGGCGATAGATCTCGCGCGCCACGCCGTAGAGTCGCGGCTGGCGACGCGCGAAGCCGTTGAGGCGCGTCCAGAACGTGTGCCAGCGCAGCTCGGACGTCGTGATGAACCGACCGTCGGTGACCATGCGTTGATAGACGTCGCAGGTCGCGCACGGCACGTCGCCGCGCGCGGGCTCCTGCCCCATCAACATCCGCCGGGCGTAGGCGATCTTCGGGTTGTTGAGCGCGGGCACCAGGCCGTCGTCGAACGCGTTGCCGCCGAAATCGCCCCAGAAGTTCCGGCAGCAGCCGAGGATCTTGCCGTCCCAGTTCACCTGCGGCTCGTTCCACAGCTGGTGACAGGTCGGCCGCGCGTAGTCGACGTGGGTCGCCTGCGCGAACTCGTCGCGCGTGGCGTGGATGCCGGCTTCGCGCATCACGAACGCGCGGTCCTTGATCGGCGAGAACGTGTCGTCCCAGCTGATCTTCGGCTTGAAGATCATGCCCAGCTCCTCGGCGAGGCGCCGGGCCGCGGGGAGCTCGTGCTCGTTGTGCCCGAACACGATGAACTGCCAGGTCAGCACCGGGTAGGGCGACCGGTAGCGGCGCTTGAACTCGACGATCGCGCGCACGTTCGCCAGCACGGTGTCGAAGTCACCCTTCACGCGATAGATCGGGTAGGTCTCCTTGCTCGCGCCGTCGATCGAGCACGTCATCGCCCGCAGCTGGTACTTGACCACGCCCTCGAGCAGCTCGGGCTTGACCGTGTTGAGGTTGACGCCGTTGGCCGCCGTGAGCGCGACGCCACGCACGTGGGCGTACCGCAGGATGTCGAGCAGCTGCGGGTTGAGGAAGATCTCGCCGTAGTTCGACAGCTCGATCGCGCGCACCTGCGGGTTGTCGTCGAGAAGCTGCCGGAAGCGCTCGAACCGCAGGTAGCCGCTGGCGATGGCCGGCCGGATCGAGCCGTCGGCCGTCGGGCACGAGGGACACCGGAGCTGGCAGGCCCCCATGGCCTCGAGGTGGATGCTCGACGGATTCGTCCGGGGCGTGGTCGCCATGGACGTCCGTTGTTCGTGCGGGGCGTTTCGTTCACGAGATTGGTTCAAAGAATCGATTTGTCGCAGGGACCGACGGTACAGTTGGCGGATGGCGAAGGTGACGGAACTGGCCCTCGAGGCCGCACGCATGAAGTCCTGGCCCCAGCAGCAGGTTGGTGGCGACCTCAAGATCGAGATCCCGACCAGCGCGGGTCGAAGCCAGGTCGTGGTCGTCAGCCAGGGCACCGATGGGGATGGCGACTCCGTCGGGTTCATCTGGTCCAAGGCCGCCGATCTCGGCCATCAGGATCCCTGGGCGCTGCTCCGACTCAACGCGCAGCTCACCTACGCGCGCATCGCCGTGCGCGATCAGGACATCGTGGTCGTCCACGGCATCTTCGACGCCACCGCGTCCCTGGCCGAGGTCGGCAAGTCCCTGTTCTACACTGCCAAGGCCGCCGACGAGCTCGAAGTCTCGTTGACCGGCGCCGTCGATCGTCTCTGATTCCCGTCACCAAGAAGATCCATCATGAAGCTCCAACACATCGTCGTTGCCATCCTCACGCTCGGCCTCTCCTTTTCGATGATGGCTTGTAAGCCGAACGCCGAGCGCGAGCAGTCGCGCTACACGCAAAGCAAGGATCGCCTCGAGGCGCTGGGCACCAAGAACCCGGCGATGAAGGCGGACATCAAGACCAAGCTCGCCGAGTTCGAGAAGGCCAAGCAGGAAGCCGACGCCAAGACCGGCGAGGAGAAGGCCAAGGCGCTGGCGGTCCTCAACGGCCGGATCGATGCCTACGAGAAGTCGATCGCGCCCGCCACGCCGGACCCGCTCGATGCCGGGCCGGTGCTCGGCAGCAAGCTCGGCATGGGCTCGGGCTCGGGCTCGGGCTCGGGCTCGGGCTCGGCCGCGACGCCTCCGCCGAGCAAGCTCGGCAGCGGCGCCGTCGATGCGGGTGTCCCCGTGGATGCGGGCGCGACCGGCAAGCTCGGCGGCGGCAGCGACACCAAGAGCGGCTTCGGCACGACGCCCGACGCCCCGGCAGCCCCGCCCAAGAGCGGCTTCGGCGGCAAGTAGCCGCGCTCAACCGAGCAAGATCGCTTCGGCGGTCTGCTGGTCGAGCGCGAGGATGCGGCGGATCTTGCGTAGCGCCTCGAGCGTGGCGCGCGCGTGCTCGTTGCGCTCGTAGTCCGCCTCCTGGGCCTCGAGCGCCGCGGTCCCGGTGAGCACCGCGTACGCGAAGGCGCGCATCATCGGATCGGCGGTGCCGCGCGGGGGGCGCCCGAGGAACAAGAGCGGCGCGGGCGCCACGGCGAAGTCCTCGCGGCCGAAGTCCGCGAGCCGCGTCCCGGCGAGGGCCGCGAGCGCGGCCGCGTGATCTGGATACGTCACGGCATCCCGGAACCACTGCTTGTCGATTCGATACTCGACCGACCATCGACCGTCCTTGGTCTTGATCGTTCGCATCTCCAGGATCGGGCCCTCGTTGCGCATCGGCGCCACTGTACAGGGAGGTCAGGTCGGAGCATACGCGGGGACCGGCGTCGCGAAGCCCTTGACCTGGTAGTCGCCGACCAGCGCGAACCCGTCGCACGAGCGCGCGAACGCCTCGCTCGCGAGCACGTCGTGACCGGTCGTCCCGGTCAACGACTCGAGCCGGGCCGCGAGGTTCACCGCGCGGCCGATGCACGTGAAATCGAGGCGGCCCGCGCCGCCGATGTTGCCGTACGCGACCTCGCCGACGTGGAGCGCGATCCCGAACCGGAGCGGCTCCGACGCGCCCGCGTTGAGCTGCGCGACCGCGGCGAGCGCGGCCCGGCTGGCGGCGAGCGCCCGGGCGCAACACCCTCGCATCCCGCCGGCGGTCGGCGTGAAGATCGCGAGCAGCCCATCGCCGATGAACTTCAGGACCTCGCCGCCGTGCGCGTCGATCGCGGGCACCTGGCAGTCGAACAGCTGGTTGAGGCGATCGATCACCTCGCGCGGGCTCTTCTCGTTCGACATCGCGGAGAACCCGCGCATGTCGGAGAACCAGATCGCGGCCTCGATGAGCTCGGTGTCGCCCCGGCGGATCTTGCCCGCGAGCACACGCGCGCCCGCGTCGCGCCCGACGTACGCGGTGAGCACGTTCGTCGCCGAGCGCCGCAGCGCCAGGATCTCCGCCATCCGGGTCAGCGGCGCCACCACCGCCTCGAGGCTCGCGAGCTCGGCGGGCGAGAAGCCGTCGGGGTGCGCGGTGCCAAACCCGATCGCGTGGACCTCGCCCGAGGTGAACAGCATCGGCCACACGAGGAGGTCCGTGATGCCCCGCGCGACGAGCGTCTCGCGGTAGGGCGTCGACGGCTCGCCTCCGTCGATCCGGAGGCGCTGCGGCACGCGGGTCTCGAACGCGCGCGTGAACGGGCTCTCCTCGCCACGCAGGTTGGCCTCGTGCAGCTCCTCGATTGCCCGACACCCGGTGCGTGGGGTCCACTCGAAGGCGCGCCCGGCGACCAGCGGATGGAGGGTGCGGACGTAGGCCTCGACGCGCGCGAGCCCCACGCCTTCCGCGACCAGCCGCTCGCACATCCGATCGACCACCTCCGGCGAGGTCGCGGCGCCCGGCGCCCCTGCGATCAACCAGTCGCGTGCGGTCGTCATCGCGCTCGAAGATAGCAGGCCGTCCGCGACAACGCGTCGGCTCGATCACGACCCTGATCACGACCCTCCGATCACTCGCCCGTCAGAACGAACGCTTCGAGAGCACCAGCGCGAGCTGCTCGGGGGTCACCGGCTTGACGAGGTGGTGGTCGAAGCCCGCGGCGATCGCCCGACCGCGCGTGGTCGCGTCTCCGTACCCGGTGAGCGCCACGAGCAGCGTCCTGGCGGCCAGCGGCGACGCACGCACGGCCTGCGCGACCTCGAAGCCATCGAGCCCGGGCAGCCCGACGTCGATCAACGCCATGTCGGGCAACGACGCGAGAATGAGCTTCGCGCCCGCCTCGCCGTCGGCGGCGACCTCGACCACGTGGCCCCACTGCTGGAGGATCGCCTGCAGCATCTCGCGGGCATCGTCGTTGTCCTCGATCACGACCAGGCGCGGGTTGATCGAGGCGTCACGCCTGGGTCGGCGCGCGGCGACGCTCACGGCCGGCGCGCCGATGAGCGGGAGCTCCACCGTGAACGTGCTGCCGCGGCCCAGCCCGTCGCTGTGGGCGTGCACCTCCCCGCCGTGGAGCCCCACCAGGCGGCGCGCCAGGGTGAGGCCGAGGCCGAGCCCCCCGCCCGTGCGATCCAGGCTGTGATCCACCTGCGCGAACAGGTGGAACACCTCGTCCAGCATCTCGGGTGCGATGCCCTGCCCGGTGTCCTCGATCTCGACCCGGGCCCAGGGACCCTCCGCCCGGGCCTCGGTCACGCACCGGATCGCGATGCGGCCCCCGTCGGGGGTGTACTTCGCCGCGTTGACGAGCAGGTTGTTGAACACCTGCAACAGCCGGGTCGGATCACCGCTCACCCACCACGGCACCGGATCCGGGACGAACGACACCTCCTGGTGCCGGGTCACCATGAGCTCGCGCGTGTCCTCGAGCGCGTCGGCGACGACCGCGACGAGATCGACGCGCTCCCGACGCAGCTCGATCGAGCCGCTCTCGAACCGCGCGACGTCGAGCAGATCGTCGACCAGCCGGGTGAGGTGGCGCACCTGCCGCTCCGAGATCGCGTTCTGGCGCAGGAGCTGCGGGTCGGTCGTGGCCGTCTGCGCGAGCAGGTGCTGCGCCGCGCTCAGCGCCGCGAGGGGGTTGCGCAGCTCGTGGGCGAGCATCGCGAGGAACTCGTCCTTTCGCCGAACCGCCAGATCGGCCTCGCTGCGCGCGAGCCGCTCTCGCTCGAGCGCGATCGCCAGCTGCTGCTCGTTGCGGCGCTGGTCGTCGATGTCGGTGTTGATCCCCACCCAGCGGACGACCTTGCCCGCCTCATCCCGCTCGGGATTGGCGCGCGTGAGGAACCACCGGTAGCGGCCGTCGTCGCCGCGGAGCGGACAGGCGACCTCGAACGGCGTGCCGGTCTCGACGCACGTGCGCCAGTGGGCTTCGAGATCCGGCAGCACCGCCGGATCGTGCACGCTGCGCCAGCCCCACCCTTCCATCTGCGCGAGCGTGGTCCCGGTGTAGGCGTACCAGCCGCGGTTGTAGAAGTAGATGTGGCCGTCGGGGCGCGCGAGCCAGCCGAGCTGCGGCATCGTGTCGAACAGCGAGCGAAAGGTCGCCTCGCTGGCCTCGGCGCGCAGCGTCGCGAGCACGAGGGCCTCGTTGGCCTCGCGGACCTGCGAGATCAGGCGATCGGACGTATCCGCGGCACGGCGTCCAGGCCCCCGCCCGCGCCGGTCCGTCGGCCCGGAGGTCATGCCCCCTTCACACTCTCCGTCGCCGCCAGCCGGGGAGTCCCGGTGAGGATGCCCTCGTAGTTCGTGAGCGCCGCACCCATCACGATCCCCTGCGCCGAGATGTCGTACTGCTTCAGCTCGAGGCTGTGCTGGATGCCGCGCATCTTGACGACGACCAGGAGCTTCTGCAGCCGACCACGGAGCTCGGCGTAGCGCTGGAGGATGATGCCGTCGGTCAAAAACGAGATCCCGTGCGGGCTGAACCGCAGCTCGGTGTAGGTCTCGACCAGCTCGCACGTCATTACCACCGTGACGCCGAGGCCGACCAGCGCCCCGACCATGCGGTAGAGCGACTCGCGGAAGTCCTCGCGGAACGAGGGCGCCAGCGCCAGCTCGAACCCGGACAACGAGTCGATCACGACGCGCTTGGCGCCGATCGCGTGCACCGCCGCCGCGATCTCCTCCATGGTCTCGTCGACCGAAAGATCGAGCGGGCGCAGCGACAGGATCTTGAGCTGCCCCTTGGCGACGAGCAGGCTCAGCTCGTCGGCGCCGAACGCGGTGGTCAGGTACTCGGCCGGCCGCTTCTCGAACACCGCGATCACCCCCGGCTCGCCGTTGCCGATCCCCTCGCGGATGAACTGGGTGGAGAGGATCGTCTTGCCGGACCCCGACGGTCCGACGACCATCACCGAGTACCCAGCCGGGATCCCCCCACCCAGCATCTCGTCGAGCCCCACGATGCCCACCTTGCGCAGCTCGCGATCGGCATGAGCGACCTCCGTGGTGGGCGTGGAGATCCGCGTGGAGATCCGCGGGTAGATCCGGAGGCCGGCGTCCGACATCCGGACGGTGTGGAGCCCGGGGAGCTGCGCCTGCCCGCGCATCTTGACGACCTGCAGCTTGCGCACGATCGAGTTGCGATCCACCACCTGGCTCAGCCACAGCACGCCATCGGCGACCGTGAAGATCGGGTTGTTCTGGGCGTCGCTCTCCTCGTACTCGCCGATGAGGAACGTCGTCGCCTCCCAGCTCGTGAGGTGCAGGCTGAGACGACGGACGAACGCCTGCAGCGGCATCTGCCCCTGCTCGGCGGACTTCTCGACCACCGCCCGGAACGAGTCCACGAACACCAGCTTCGGTGACGTGGCCTCGACCTCCGCGACGATGCACTCCAGGACGCGCTCGAGCCCGCCCTCGTTCAGCTCGTTGCCCAGGTGCAGGAAGCGCACGCAGCCCGGGATCTTGGACGCATCGAAGAACGCGAACTGCTGCTGGTAGCGCAGCATCTTGATCGGCGGCTCGCCGAGGATCGTGATGTACAGCGCGGGGCGCTCGGCGCTCGCGCTCCCAAACATGATCTGGTGCGCCAGCGTCGTCTTGCCGCTCCCAGGGGCGCCCGCGATCAGGTTGAAAGAGAACTCGGGCAGCCCGCCGCCGAGGACCTCGTCGAACCCCGGCACGAAGCTCGGCAGCTGCTTGATCACCACGCGCTTGGTCATGTCGGTCCTCTCGATGTCCCCGCTTGCAGATCGATCTCCGGCCAGACCTCGAAGAGCAGGCGCGCGACGAGCTCGTCGCCGATGAGCCGCCCGAGGAGCGCGCTGAACGCCGCCAGCAGCGCCCCGAAGGCACCGGCGATCACGTCGGGATCCTGGATCGCCATGGCCGCACGAAGCCCCGCCGAGGATCGATCGCCGATGAGCCCGCGACCGTCGGCGACGAGCCACGGGAACGTGCCGCTGGCCACGGTCACGCTGCGCGCGAGGATCGTGCGGATCCCATCCTCCCCGACGATCCGCGCGAAGTGGCGCGCGAGCCGCTCCCACGCGTGCACGACGGCCTCCGCCACCCGGGTGGAGACACGCTCCGCGCCCACCTCGTGCGCCAGGATGGCCCTCGCGGCGACGTCGAACTTCGCCGAGGTGTCGACTGCCACGGTAGTACATACCCCTAACGTCACGCGAGGACACCGTGATGGCTGCCGCTATCGCGACGGCGCGGTCGGCGGGACGCCCGTGATCTCGATCCAGCGGCGGCGCGTGTCGGCCTC
>JAPLLF010000517.1 GCA_026387715.1 Pseudomonadota bacterium | reverse complement strand
ATCGATCTCGGTTCGCTCGATCTGCAACGGTCGACCCTCGTCGTCGCGGGTGGTATCCGTGAGCTGATCGGCCACGCCATCCCCGGTCGTGTCGGATTCGACGTGGGTCAGGAAGTGATCCTTGCCGTACGCGAGGGTCGCCGTGAAGCCCACCGTCGACGATTCGATCACGAACCCGGCAGCGTCGTACTTGTAGTTGTAGACGGTGTCGATGGTCCCGTCGTTGAGATCGTCGATCTCCGAGCACGGCGAATCCTGGATCGCGAACGGCAGTGGTGGCGCCGTGGGCCGACGGCCGTCGTCACTGCAGGCTGCCAGGAGGAATAGGGGCCAAGCAAAACCGCGAAGGATCATGGGGTCGCGATGATACGACGTCCGCCGGCGCGCGGGGGCAAGGTCTCGACCCGCGATCCTCGTCCGACGCTTCGTGCGACGCTACCAGGATGGTTGATCAGTTCTTGCGCAGGAGCGGGCCACCGTTCGACGTCAACGACGTGCTGCCGTTCGTGCGCGTGCCCGCGGGGGAGCAGCCGATCGTGCTCGAGGCCCTCGACGTCGCGGTGGTCATCGCCGGGATGTTCGCCGAGACCACGCAGACGATGGTGTTCCGCAATCCCAATCACCGCGCGCTCGAGGGGCAGCTCAGCTTTCCGCTGCCCGACAACGGCGTGGTGTGCGGCTATGCGATCGACGTCGACGGCGAGCTCGTCGACGGCGTGATCGTCGCGAAGCAGGAGGCCCGCAAGATCCTCGAGGCCGAGATCAGGAAGGGCGTCGACCCCGGGCTCGTCGAGCAGGTCCAGGGCAACCTGTACCGGACGCGGATCTATCCGCTGCCGCCGGGCGGCACGCGCACCGTGCGCCTCACCTACGTCAGCGACCTCGCGGTCGAGGGCACGAGCGCCGGGTATCACCTGCCGCTCGCGCACGCCAGGTCCGTGGAGCGCGTGTCCCTGCGCATCGAGGTCAAGCAAGGCGAGGTCACCCCCGTGATGACCGGTGGCGTCGGCAACCTCACGCTCGCGCAGCTCCGCGACGGCTACGTCGCCGAGGCGAAGCTGCCGCGCGGCACCGCGTGCGACGACCTCGTGGTGCGGCTGCCAGACTTGCCCCGCCACCTGCGCGCGGTGGAGCGCTGCGGTCCCGATGCCTTCTTCGCGATCTCGAGCGTGGTCCCCGATCCCACGAGCACGTGGACGCCGAAGCGGATCGCGATCGTGTGGGACGCATCCGGTAGTCGCATTGAGGTCGAGCGCGACCTCGAGCTCGTGGCCGCGCTGCTGGCCGCGTGGCCCCAGCTCGTCGTCGACGTGCGCGTGCTGCGCGATACGCTCGAGCCCGAGGCGCGGTCGTTCGCCGGCCGCGCGGAGCGCGATCGCCTCGTCGGTTACCTGCGGGAGTTGCCGCGCGACGGTGGCACGGGGCTCGCAAGGCTCGACCTCGCGGGGCTGCTGCACGCGGACGCCGAAGTGTGCCTGGTGTTCAGCGACGGGCTCAACACGCTGCGGCGCGGCGTGCCGTCGACGGCGCGGGTGCCGGTGATCGCGGTGTCGAGCGCGGCGAAGAGTGATGCGGCGTACCTTCGGCACCTCGCGACCCAGGATGGGGGTGTCTTCATCGATCTGCTGCACACGCCCACGGACGCGGCCGTGAAGCTGGTCGCGAGCGCGCGCGACGCGATCCGGATCGTGGGGGTGGAGGGCTGCGCCGACGTTCACGTCCGCCGGGTCGCGGGGCGGCTGTCGATCGTCGGGCGGTTGACCGCCCAGGTCGGCCAGGTCCGGCTCGCCGGTAGCGGCGCCCCGGACGACCACATCTCGATCCCGCGCGCGATGGCCGTCGATGGTGGCCTCGTCGCCAGGTCGTGGGCGGGGCAGGAGACGCGCGCGCGCGCGGTCGCCGACCCCGAGGATCCCCAGATCCTCGTCCTGGCGCAGCGCCACGGCCTCGTCACCGCGAACGCATCGCTGCTCGTGCTCGACAGCCTCGAGCAGCACCTGGAGTACGGCATCGAGCCAGCCGCGTCGCGGACCGCGATGCGCCAGGCGTACCTCACGCTCCGCGACCGCAAGCAGCGCGACGAGCGTGCCAGCAGGGTAGGGCACGTCGAGCAGGTCGTCGCGCTGTGGAACGAGCGCGTGCGCTGGTGGGAGACGGACTACACGCCGCGACCGCCGGCGCGGTACGACCTGGCGAAGCGCGGCGCTCCCCGGTCCAGTCCTTCGATGAACCTGCACGCCGGCGCTTCCGACGATCTGGACATGTCGGGCCCTTCGTTCAGCAGCGAGGCCTCCTCCGACGAGGAGGTGGCGCCCGGGGAGATGGCGCCGCCATCGATGGCGCGCATGTCCGCGGCGGCGCCCGCGGCGGCGGCGGCGCCTGGCGCGCCCGCGCGTGAGGGCGGCGACCATCGCGGCGACGACGGTGGAGCGCGCGGGGCGAG
>JAPLLF010001275.1 GCA_026387715.1 Pseudomonadota bacterium | reverse complement strand
TGCTGGTGTTCAACGACACCCGGGTGATCCCCGCGCGCGTGCTCACGCGCAAGCCGACCGGGGGCGCGATCGAGCTGGTGTTCCTCGAGGCGGTCGGCCCCAACCAGTGGCGCTGCCTCGCGCGCGGCGCGGTCAAGCGCGACATGCTGCTCACCGTCGACGCGACGACGACCGTGCGCGTGCTGTCCGAGCGCGCGGCCGACTCGACGGTGCTCGTCGCCACGCCCGACGACACGCTCGCGTTTCTCGAGCGCCACGGGCACATCCCGCTGCCGCACTACATCGACCGCGACGACCAGCCGGCCGATCGCGAGCGGTACCAGACGATGTTCGCGCGCGCGCCCGGCGCCGTGGCGGCGCCGACCGCCGGGCTCCACTTCACCCCCGCGATCGTCGCGCGGCTCGCGGCCCGCGACATCACGATCGCGCCGCTCACGCTGCACGTGGGCCTGGGCACGTTCGAGCCGATCCGGGTCGACGACATCCGCGAGCACCGCATGCATCGCGAGCGGTTCACGATCCCGGCGGCGACGTGGGCGCTCGTCCGCGATGGTCGGCCGGTCGTCGCGCTCGGCACGACCGCGCTCCGCGCGCTCGAGTCGGCGGCGCTCGATCCGGAGTTCACCCCGGACACCTTCCGGGGCACGGAGCTGTTCGTCTATCCGGGCGCGGGCCACGAGTTCCGGGTCGCCTCGCACCTGATCACGAACTTCCACCTCCCGGAATCGACCCTGCTCATGCTGGTCTGCGCGTTCGCGGGCACCGATCGCGTGCTCGCCGCCTATCGCCACGCGGTCGCGACGCGCTATCGGTTCTTCAGCTACGGCGACGCCATGCTCGTGCACACATGATCACCCAGCTCCCGACTCCCGGCTTCTCGTTCGAGCTCCTCGCGACGCTGGGGCACGCGCGCGCCGGCATCCTGCACACGCCGCGCGGCGACATCGAGACCCCGGTGTTCATGCCGGTCGGCACGGCCGGCACGGTCAAGGCGATGACCGCCGACGAGCTGCGTGCGCCGCCCATCGACGCCAAGATCATCCTCGGCAACACCTATCACCTCTACCTCCGCCCGGGCCTCGACGTGATGCGCACGGTCGGGGGGCTCCACCGGTTCGCCGCGTGGGATCGCCCGATCCTCACCGACTCGGGTGGCTTCCAGGTGTTCTCGCTGTCCGGCATCAACGAGATCGACGACGACGGCGTGACGTTCCGCTCCCACATCGACGGCAGCAAGCACCGGCTCACGCCCGAGGTCTCGATGGAGATCCAGGGGGTGCTGGGCTCCGACATCGCGATGGTGTTCGATCAGTGCCCGCCAGGCGACGCGCCGCCCGAGGTCCACGCGATCGCGCTCGCGCGCACGACGGCCTGGGCGAAGCGCTGCCGGGCGGTCGAGCGGCCGGCAGGGCAGGCGCTGTTCGGGATCGTCCAGGGCGGCACCGACACGGGCCGTCGCCTCGCCCACGCCGAGACGCTGACCGGGATGGACTTCGATGGCCACGCGCTCGGCGGCCTCGCGGTCGGGGAGAAGATCGAGGAGACGTACCGGGTGCTCGACGAGGTGGCCCACCAGCTCCCCGCCGCCAAGCCGCGCTACCTGATGGGGGTCGGGACGCCCACCGACCTCGAGCGCGGCATCCTGGCCGGCATCGACATGTTCGACTGCGTGATGC
>JAPLLF010001301.1 GCA_026387715.1 Pseudomonadota bacterium | reverse complement strand
TAGTTGGCGCGCCGCTCGTGATCGACGCGATCGGGTCGACCGTCAGATCACGACGGAGAACGGTCGCCGTCAACACAAGCACCGATGGGCATCATGTGGCCCCGCCTCCTCATCACCTTGCTCGCGTTGCTCGCGACCACGACGACCGTCCGCGCCGACAAGGCGACGTGCGCCGATCACCCGCTGTTCCCGGTGCACATGCCGAACTACGTGATCGCGGACTGCAAGGCCGCCGACTTCGAGGCCTATGACTTCTATCTCCCCCGGGGGTTGAAGCATCGCGAGGAGGGCAAGTTCACCTACCTCAACTACAAGCTCGAAACCGGCAAGCCCGAGGCGAGCGGGATCGAGGTGGTGCGCAACTTCGAGAACGCGATCAAGAAGCTCGGGGGGACGATCAACGCGAGCGATCCGGCGCGCTGGGTCAACGGCAAGCTCGTCGTCGACGGCAAGGAGATCTGGTTCCAGGCCGAGAAGGGCAACGGCCGGATCTGGCTGCGCATCGTCGAGAAGACCGCGATGGTCCAGCACATCGTCGCCGACGCGGCCGCGTTCTCGGCCGATCTCGCGGCCACCGGCCACGTCGCGGTCGAGGGGATCTTCTTCGACACCAACAAGGCGATCCTCAAGCCGGAGTCGACGCCCGCGCTCGAGCAGGTCGCCAAGCTCCTCAAGGCCGATCCCGAGCTCAAGCTCTGGGTCGTCGGTCACACCGACGCGGTCGGCAAGCTCGAGGACAACATGAAGCTCGCGCAGGCGCGGGCCGAGGCGGTCGCGACGGCGCTGACCACCACCCACGGCATCCCGGCGGGCCGGCTCAAGGGATACGGGAGTGGCCCGCTCGCGCCGGTCGCGACCAACGACACCGACGAGGGCCGCGCGCGCAACCGCCGGGTCGAGCTCGTGAAGCAGCCTTGAGGCCGTCGGGCGCTGACGCACGGCTGTCTCACGCGACCAAAACGCCACAGCTCCGGCGTGGTCGACGCCAACGTTCTCGATGGCTTGCGGGCGGCGCGGCGCATGCACCAGACGTCACGGACCGATGATCGCAGACCGTGACAGCGTGGAACGCTCGGAAGCGTTGCTCAAGACCGGGGCGCTGCAGCGCGCGAGTTGCTCAAGACCGGGGCGCTGCAGCGCGCGATCTTCAACAGCGCCAACTTCTCGAGCATCGCGACCGATGCCGAGGGCGTGATCCAGATCTTCAACGTCGGGGCCGAGCGGATGCTCGGCTACACGGCGGCCGAGGTGATGAACAAGATCACGCCGGCCCAGATCTCGGACCCCCAGGAGATCGTCGTGCGCGCGGCCGCGCTGAGCGTCGAGTTCGGCACGCCGATCGCGCCGGGGTTCGAGGCGCTGGTGTTCAAGGCGTCGCGCGGGATCGAGGACATCTACGAGCTGACGTACTTCCGCAAGGACGGCAGCCGGTTCCCCGCCGTGGTGTCGGTCACCGCGCTGCGCGACGGGCAGGACGCGATCATCGGCTACCTGCTGATCGGCACCGACAACACCGCGCGCAAGCGCGCCGAGGACGCGCTGCTCGAGGCCGGCGCGCTGCAACGCGCGATCTTCAACAGCGCCAACTTCTCGAGCATCGCGACCGACGCCGAGGGCGTGATCCAGATCTTCAACGTGGGCGCCGAGCGCATGCTGGGGTACGCGGCCGCGGACGTGATGAACAAGATCACGCCGGCCAACATCTCCGATCCCCAGGAGATCGTCGCGCGCGCGGCCGCGCTCAGCATCGAGTTCGGCACGCCGATCGCGCCCGGGTTCGAGGCGCTGGTGTTCAAGGCGTCGCGTGGGATCGAGGACATCTACGAGCTGACGTACTTCCGCAAGGACGGCAGCCGGTTCCCGGCCGTGGTGTCGGTCACCGCGCTGCGCGACGGACAGGACGCGATCATCGGCTACCTGCTGATCGGCACCGACAACACCGCGCGCAAGCAGGTCGAGGCCGAGCGCACCAAGCTCGATCAGCGGCTGCGCGATCAGCACTTCTACACGCGCTCGCTGATCGAGTCGAACAGCGACGCGATCATGACGACGGATCCGCGCGGCATCATCACCGACGTCAACAAGCAGACCGAGGCGTTGACCGGGTGCACGCGCGACGAGCTGATCGGCGCACCGTTCAAGAACTACTTCACCGATCCGGTCCGCGCCGAGGCGGGCATCCATCGCGTGCTCGCCGAGGGCAAGGTCACCAACTACGAGCTCACCGCGCGGGCGCGCGACGGCACCCTCACCGTGGTGTCCTACAACGCGACCACGTTCCACGATCGCGACCGGGTCCTGCAGGGCGTGGTCGCCGCGGCGCGCGACGTGACGGAGCTCAAGCGGTTCGACCAGGCGCTCCGCCAGAAGAACCTCGAGCTCGAGAACGCGAGCCGGATGAAGTCCGAGTTCCTCGCCAACATGTCGCATGAGCTGCGCACGCCGCTCAACGCGATCATCGGCTTCTCCGAGGTGCTCCGCGACGGTCTGACCGGCGAGATGACCGACAAGCAGCGCACGTTCATCAGCAACATCTTCGACAGCGGCCAGCACCTGCTGTCCCTGATCAACGACATCCTCGATCTGTCCAAGGTCGAGGCGGGGAAGATGATCCTCGATCTCGAGCCGGTGACGATCGCGTCGTCGTTCACGAGCTGCCTGTCGATCATCCGCGAGAAGGCCGCGACCCGTCGCATCCGCCTGACGATGGACGCCGCGCTGGAGCTGGGGACGATCGAGGCCGACGCGCGCAAGCTCAAGCAGATCGTCTACAACCTGCTGTCCAACGCGGTGAAGTTCACCGACGGCGGTCGGGTGACGCTGACCGCGGCGCGCGTCGCGCGCGCGGACGTCGGCAAGCTGGCCGGCCCGTGGCCGGGCCGCAGCTACCCCCTGGCCGCCAACGCGTTCGCGGAGTTCCTCGAGATCCGCGTCACCGACAGCGGCATCGGCATCTCCGAGGAGGGCATGACGCAACTGTTCCGCCCGTTCAGTCAGATCGACAGCGGCCTGGCGCGCAAGTTCGAGGGCACGGGCCTGGGGCTGGCGATGGTCAAGCTCCTCGCCGAGCTGCACGGCGGCACCGTGGCCGTGGAGAGCGCCGTCGGCGAGGGCTCCCGCTTCACGGTGTGGCTGCCGTTCCGGAGATCCCACGCCGAGGTGCCGATCGTGGCCCGCCCCACCGAGGCGCCGGTCGCGCATGCCCCCAGCACCAACACCGCGCTGATTGTCGAGGATGACCCGCTGCTTGGTGACGCCCTCAAGGCCGGACTCAAGCAGCGCGGCTTCGAGCCGGACTGGGTACAGGATGGCCGCGAGGCACAGACCGCGATGGGCGTCGAGCCGTTCGCGGCGATTGTTCTCGACCTCGGTCTTCCCGGTATCGGTGGCCTCGAGCTGCTTC
>JAPLLF010000829.1 GCA_026387715.1 Pseudomonadota bacterium | reverse complement strand
CGGGATGCGGAGGGTCTAAGATCATGTGCAATGGCGTTGGTCCCATGTGATGGGTGTGGGCGTAACATCTCGGACAAGGCAAGCACGTGCCCCGGCTGTGGCCGCGCGCGAACGACAGGCGCTGCACCGGCGCCATCTGCACCGCCGCCATCGTCTGTTCGCCCGTCACCCGCGCCGCCGACACCCCGACCAACATCGGCACCGTCGGCAAGAGTTCCACCTGCGTCTGGTGCGCCACCGTCGCCACCGAGCCCTGTCACCGCGCCCGATCGATCCGGACATGCGGGCGCCAACCGCAAGCTCGTCATCGCCCTGGTAGGCGTCGGAGCGATCGCCGTCATCGCAGCCGTCGTTGCTATCGCGGCGACACGGGGCGGGCACGAGAAAAGTGAGCGCGCGAGCACGACAGAAAAAGAACCCGCGTCGCCCAGAGAACACGCTGCACCGAGGGCCGACGAAAAGTGCTCGGTCGATAGCCTCAAGTGCGACCAGTTTTCGACACAGGGCCGTACCGGGATGAAGTTGCACGAACTGGTGTTTTCTGCGCGTACGGCCGGACGGAATGCAGAAGCGATTTGCTTGGCCCAGAACAACGTCAACGCGACGAACGGCTGGCTGGTTGGCGCGAGCCACTTCGAGACGAGTCAGGCGTGGGAGTCGCTCGGGTGCCACGAGCTTGCCGTTAGCGAGATCGAGGCTGCGCTTCACAGACCGCGGGACCGAAGCTGGAAGGACACCTGCGACTGGTGCGCGCAGATTCACGGAGAGTGCACGCAGTGCAGCGAAGCCTCCGCACTGATTCCGTGTCCGAGTAACGGCCAACTCGTGGGTGCCGTCGGACCGAAAATGCTTTCCCAAGCTCCGAGCGATGCGAGCTGGAATGATCCGAGCATCGCGCTCTGCACGCCGATCGAACTGCCTCAGCCTGGTTGGTACGTCGTGGGGCACGTGCACCAAGACATCCCCGAGCGCTACTTCATTTTTCACCTAGCGCTCGACGCCCAAACATCAAGAGTCGTGGCGGCGAGCGAGGGCGAACAGCGATCGATGCACGAAGTGTGTGAGGTGAGACTTGGGGCCGTGACAAATCATGCCGGCTCTCCAAGTTCAGTGACCACACGCGAGGACTGCGTTGACAAGATGGAGCGCGCGTCGAGCCGCAACTTCGAGGCGGCGATCGCGCCACCTCAAGTCGTCATTCGTCCTCGTTAACTCCCGTTGCAGCACCACCCAGCGACCGAGACCGTGAGGGCTACCAAACAAGAACCGAGACAGCGAACGATCGCGATTGCCTCGATCAAGATCGCGAAGAACCAGGCCGCCGAAATCGACGAGAACGTCTGCCGCAACGAACTGACGGTGCTCCAGCGCGCCGATCTGCTCTTGCGCAGGAAACAGATCCACGAGGCACTCCATCCCGGGACCAAGCGCGGCGGAACGCCCGGCAAGGCCGGCGGCGGCAAGCGCGCACGCGCGAAGAGCGAAATCGTTTCGTCCTTCGCAGCGACAACTGCCGCGAAGATCGGTCGATCAACGCGGACGATCCAGCACGAGGTCATGATCGCCAGTCGCATCCCCGACGACGTGAAGATGATCCTGCACGGCTCGAAGATCGCGGACGACAAGACCGACCTGATCGCGATGTCGCGGATGCCGGTCGAGCGCCAGCGCGTGCTCGCGTCGTTCGTCGACAGCGGCAAGGCCGAGACGCTGCGCGAGGCGCGCTACCACGAGTGGCAGGGCATCATTCGCAAACAACAGCGCGACATCGACCGCGGGCGCGTCGTGCTGCCGTCCGGTGTCTTCGAAGTGATCGCGATCGATCCGCCGTGGCCGTACCACAAGGGCGAGGACGTCACGAACTGGCCGTGGCGTCCGGGTTGGACGCCGGCCTACGCGCCGATGGCGCTCGACGAGATCGCGAAGATGAAGATCCCGGCGAACCCCGAGGGCTGCGTGCTGTTCCTCTGGACCACGCACAAGTTCATGCGCCACGCGTTCAAGATCCTCGACGCGTGGGGCTTCGAGGAGCGATCGATCATCACGTGGGTGAAGAAACGTCGGACAGGCGAACACCTCGGCGGCGGTCGGTGGCTACGCAACACGACCGACTTCGCGATCATGGCGGTGACGGGCTCGCCGCAGGTGTTGCTCACCACACAGACGACGGTGATCCACGGCGCGTTCGATCGGCATTCAGAGAAGCCCGTCGAGTTCTACGAGCTGGTCGAGTCGTTGTGCGTCGGGCGCCGGTTGGAGATGTTCGCGCGGTCGCGACGGAGCGGCTGGGAGGCGCATGGGTTGGAGATCGACGCGCACCGTCCGTGTCCGCAGCGATCATCCGCCGGAAACGGGCTCGTGACAGTTCGGGCAACGTAGTTGATCTCGATTCGCGTCTCGCGGGATCAAGCAGTCGAACTTGGTATGGCACGTCTTGCATCGACCTCGATGGTTGATGGGCGCGCTGGCCGCGACCTCGGGCGTCCACTCCACGGTTGACCCGTCTACACGTTTCGCGAGCAGACACGCCTGCTCGGCCCTCGCCGCCACGGAGAGAAACTCCTCGTCGTCGCCCGGTAAGGCATAGCCGAAGCTCATGCCAACGGCGATCTCGGACTCGCCGTACTTGAACGCTGCCCGTGTCAACCTGTCCCTAGCCAAGTCCGTGAACGCAGCGATCGTTCGCAACGGTACGAGGAGCGCGAACTCGTCCCCGGATGGGTGGTAGGCGTGCGCGTCGCACGTCGCCGCGATCTCCTTCAGAATCGCGCCGACGTGCTTCAACGCCATGTCCCCGCCATGTTGCTGGTGCTGCGCGTTGAGCGCCTTGAATCCGTTCAGATCACCGACGACGAGCACGTACTTCTGCTCTAGGCTCGCCATGAGCGTTGGCGCAGTGCGGTTGTAGGCGAGCGTATTGAACAGCCCTGTCTTGTCACAGGTGGTCGCAGCAGCGATGACATCCCTGAGCGCAGCGGAAACCGTGGCGTCGATCGAAGTCGCCGCCGAACGCACGGTGCCCGTGATCGACTCGAACGCGGCGTTGATGACGTCGTCGAGGCTCATAGCAGTCGAGCCCCATACGAGCGGATCCACGGGTCGAGGTGGTAATCGATCATGTCTCCGAAGAGCCAATCGTCGAGATCGACCTGGGTCCAGCCCTGAACACGCGGTGCCGTGCTGACGATGGTCCAGAAACCCGTGTTGGTCAGGAAGACAGCTTCGATCCGAAACGGACCATGGCGATACAGCTCGACAAGCTGCGTGCCGCGGTTCTCAAATTGATGCCGGAGCGCTTCTTCGAGTGGGAAAGGCGGCGGCGTTTCACCCGTATGCCCAAGTGCGCCACCAAGTAGGATGCCCAACGGGCCACCGATCAGGCCGCCGATCACCCCACCCGCAACCGCACCGCCGCCGCTCCGCTCACGGCGGGGGCGAGGCTGTCGATGCGGAACGCCCAGCGGGTAGGCCACGGTCTTTGTACTCTAGTCGGGAAGCCGAACGCCGGCTACACGGTCATCGCCGCAACGACGGCGGTGCCCGGGGTCAGTGTGCGGGGCTACGCAATGCGGGCAGCATCCCGCCGACCGGATCGTCGGCGGCCCGCGTGTCGTACGCGTATTCCTGCACGCTCGCGGGATCGCGGTGTCCGGACAGCTGTTGGACTCTGAATACACTCGCACCCGCGTCGAGTAGCCACGAGATCGTGCAGTGCCGCATCAAGTGCGGATGTAGTCGCAAGCCCGCCAGCTCGCACCGTTCGTTCATGATGGTGTTGATGCTCGATGGGTGAAGCCCGGCGCCGATGCGAACTCCTGGCGGCTTGATCGTCGGTCTCAACGATCTGAAGACGTATCCGGTGGTGATCCCGCGCCGCTTCAGGAACTCGATCCACGGCGCCATGGCCGCGATCACTTCGTCGTCAACGAACAGCTCGTGGATCCTGCCGCCCTTGATCAAGACCTTGAACTTGCGACCATCGATGTCTTCGAGCTTCAGGTTCACCAATGATTCGCGGCGCAGGGCGCTTCGAAAGCCGAGGGTGAACATCGCGAAGTCGCGCGAGTCGACGGGCCGCGGCCCTCGACACGCATCGAGCATCCGTGCCGCCTCTTCCATCGGTCTCGCGAACCGTTTCTTGGTCTTGATGTACGCTGGGAACTCGACGCCGCGAGCGAAGTCGTTCGGGTGGTGGCCGAGCAGTTCGAGTCTCTTCGAGGCGAACTTGATCGCGGCGATCTTGGTGCACACCGTCCGCGGCGACAACCCGGACGCGATCAACGCGTCACGCCAGCGCTCGCAGGCCGCGCCCGAGAGGTCGCCCTGGGCGAAGTCGACGAAACGCCGAACTGCGGCGCAGTACGCCCTCTTCGTAGACGGGCGCTTCTTCGTCGACGTCTGGACGGCATCTTCGAGCAGCGTCACGGTGAACACTCCCTGCACCTGCGCCAGCGGTTCGGCCAGTTCGTGGACACCAGGATGTGACCGCAGGCGAGCTTGTCGTGCCGCGTCCCGTCACCGTCGAACTCGGTGCCGACGATCGCGATCGATCCTGGCTTCGGCTTGCGTGTGCCGTCGCCGGTCCACACCCGTCCACTGAGAATCCCATGAACGTGCTGCCGTGAGATCCCGAAGCTCTCAGCGAGCTGCATGACGGTCTCGCCAGCGGCGTGCCGAACTCGCACATCCTCGGCCAGGTGTCTCGATAGCTTCTTGCTGGGTCGCCTGACGTGCTCGGCAGTGTCGACCGTCAAGTGCGCAGCGCGAACGCACAGCGGACCACTGCAACGTCGACGTACGTGACGCCCGACTGGAATCGGGCCCTGTACGATCTCGAACGCGATCCTCGCGGCGAGCTTCCCCCGAAATGATGGCAAGCCGTTCGTCGTCGCGCCCGTCCAGTGATGGCAGGACCCTGCGCGGTCAACACGCCTCTCGAACTTGTCGAGGAACTCGGGATCGAAGACGGTCATGACCAGATCATCGTAGCGATCGACGTCGCCGACGGAAGTGCGAAATTGCCGTCGTGAAACCTGAAGGTCTTCTCTACCGCCTTGTTGACATAGGGAAGCTCGATTCCGTCGGCCTGTTCGTCGTCGTCGAAGCTGTTGCGGCGAAACGACGTCGAAAGTCACGAGGCGATCAT
>JAPLLF010000848.1 GCA_026387715.1 Pseudomonadota bacterium | reverse complement strand
GGCGTCGTGATCGAGGCCGTCGACGGCGACGGCCTGCTGTTCGACGTGTCGTCCGCCAAGCTGGGCGAGCCGCTCGAGCGCTTCCTGCGCGCGCTCGCGCCGATGGCGGGCGCAGCCGGGGCGCCGATCGAGATCTACGGCCACACCGACGCCCGCCCGTTCGCGCCCGGGTCGACGATGTCGAACTGGGACCTGTCGTACGCGCGCGCCGCGGCCGCGCGCGCGGTGCTCGAGGACAGCGGCGTGGCACACGAGCTGATCCGGAGCGTGAACGCCCGGGGTTCGTCGGACCTCTACGTGAAGGACGATCCGCTCGCGGCCGCCAATCGCCGGCTCTCGATCGTCCTCAAGATCGCCAAGGTTGCCGACACGCATCCCGCGGAGCTGGTGCAACCAGGCATTATCACTGGCTCGCCCTAGGCACCGGTCTCGCATTTCACGCGGACGTGCGCCGCGCCGTCCTCGTCGTCGGGATCCTGATGAGCGCGGCATCCGCCCGCGCGGACTCGCTGTGGGACGCCGAGCTCCGGTTCGGCTACGGCGTCTCGGTCGGCGGCTCGCAGGGCATGACGACGACGCGCGCGTCACCGCTGACCATCGCCGCCATGGCGTCGTACGCGTTCGAGCAGGAGCCCCCGCTGTCGACCTACGGCGGGCTGACGATCGAGACGCTCGACCGCACCAGCATCGGCGCCGTCGCTGGCATCAAGCTCGCGAGCGGTCCACTCCGGCTCGCCGCGGGTGGCGCGTGGATCTTCGCGCCCGCCACGCTGTGGGGCGCCACCGGCTCGATCGGCACGTGCAAGCGGGTCGCCAAGACGATCCAGGCTTGCGGCGACGTGCAGCTGGCGACGTACTTCGCCGGCACCGATCTCCCCCACGGCGCGGCCGTCACGGTCATCCAGCTGGCGATGGGGTTGGTGATCGATGCGCCTTGACGTGATCGCCCTGGCCCTCGCCCTCGCCTCGGGATGTGGCGAGGCGCCGTGCGTGCGCAACAGCGACTGTACTCCCGGGTTCGCGTGCTCCGCCGCCGGGACGTGCGCCGCGCGCAACGCCGACGCGGGCGTCGACGCCCCCGACGACGCTTCGATCGACGCGCCTGATGCTTCGACGATCGACGCCCCGCTCGTGACTCTTTGGAGGGACCGATGTCTGACGAACCCGTAGTCGCCCAGCGGATCGATACCGGCCGCATCATCAAGGAGATCGACAGCCTGCCGACTCTCCCGCTGGTCGCGCTGCAGATCGGCGAGGTCATCCACAACAAGAACGTCTCGGTGCCCCAGGTCGTCGCCATCCTGCGCAGCGATCCGTCGACCAGCGCCAAGCTCCTGCGGCTCGTCAACTCGCCGTACTTCGGGATCCCGGGGGGCGTGGCCGACCTCGCGCGCGCGATCCCGTTCATCGGGTTCAACACGCTGTACCAGCTCGTCCTCAGCATCAGCGTGCTCGAGACGCTGCACACCAAGAACGGCGTGTTCGATCCGAAGTCGCTGTGGCTGCACTCGCTGACCGTCGCGACCGCCGCCCGCGAGCTCGCGACCGAGCTCAAGCTCGGCGATCCCGGCTCGTGCTTCACGGCGGGCCTGCTCCACGACATGGGGAAGATCGCGCTCGCGAAGATCGATCACGAGGGCCTCACGATGGCGCTGGCGACGATGCGGGCCGAGCACATCCCGATGCACGAGGCCGAGAAGCGCCACGGCCTCACCCCTCACGAGCGCATCGGCAGCCGGCTCGCGAAGCAGTGGAAGTTCCCCGCGACGCTGTCGACGCCGATCGAGCAGCACCACCTGATCCAGAAGCAGGAGGTGCGCGAGCGCATGCCCGCCAACCTGCGCGCGATCACCGAGATCGTGTTCGCGGCCGACTTCGTGTCGCACGACTGCGTCGCCACGTTCGGAGGCGATCCGGATCTCGAGGACGGCGACTCGGCGCGGCCGGACCTGTTCGAGCGCAACGGCTTCACCGCGCGGCAGCTCACCGCGCTGCGCGACCGCACCAAGGTCGAGCTCGAGCGCTCGAAGGTGTTCCTGCAGCTGCTCGAGTCGACGACGCCCCCCGCCAAGCCCGCCGTCGCGGTCTAGGAGCCTGTATGACATA